>NZ_LWFI01001122.1:0-33583 GCF_001635735.1 Oleiphilus sp. HI0067 | reverse complement strand
GTTGTTCCGTATGCACGAACTCGAGCAAGATGTGAGTTTCAAGCCTGTTAGCAAGGAAGAATACGCCCTGTGGGTGGAAGGCAAAGGTAAGGCTAGATACATCGTTACACTCTTATCACGATCTATCTCTGCGGAACAGATTTCTCATGTGTCTGCGATCACCGCTCGTCACGGTTTGAATATCGACAACATTACGCGATTGTCTGGTCGTCCCGCCGTTGAGCAGAGCATTGAACAAACTAAGGCATGCATTGAGTTTTCAGTGCGTGGCACGCCGCCTAACTTAGATGATTTGCGACAAGACTTCCTTGCTATCGGCAACGAGTTAGGTGTGGACATTGCGTTCCAAGAAGATTCAATCTTCCGTAGAAATCGTCGTTTAGTTGTCTTCGATATGGACTCGACTTTGATTCAAGCTGAAGTAATTGATGAGCTTGCGATCGAAGCGGGTGTTGGAGATCAAGTGGCTGAAATTACAGAATTTGCGATGCAGGGTAAACTTGATTTTAAAGAGAGCTTTGCTCGTCGAGTGGGTTTGCTTGAGGGTTTGAGCGAAGAAGTTCTCGAGAAAATCGCTGCACGTTTAAAATTGACCGAAGGTGCTGAAAAGCTAATTTCAACGCTTCGCAGTCTTGGATATAAAACCGCTATTTTGTCGGGCGGATTTACTTACTTTGCTAAAGGGCTTCAAGAAAAGCTTGGAATAGATTACGTCTATGCCAACAATCTTGAGATTGAAGATGGAAAAGTAACAGGCCGTGTCACGGGCAATGTGGTTGACGGTCAACGTAAAGCCGATTTGCTGGATGAGTTAGCTGAGAAAGAGGGTATTGGTCGTGCTCAGGTTATTGCGGTGGGAGATGGCGCAAATGATCTAGCAATGTTGAGTCGAGCCGGCTTAGGTGTTGCGTTTCATGCCAAACCTTTGGTGAAAGAGAGTGCCAAACACTCCATTTCAAATTTGGGCCTAGATGCCATTCTTTATTTGATTGGCTTCCGCGATCGCGAATCAGAAGCATAAAAGGATCGGGTCAGTTCTGTAGTCGCTGACCCTTATTTACTTATCCATTCGCGGCTTTTTTTCCAGCCTGTTTTAGTAGGGTGCAGTGCTTTTTACTTAGATCTAAAAAGCGAGGCGTTGGGCCCACATCTTGATACAAAGGGTCTCCTTGCTCGTCAATAGCGGCGACTTCTGTGCCTGCAATGTAAGGCATGGCGGTCTCTAGCTCTTGCAATGCAGAGGAGATGAGTTCGCAAAGAATTTCGTTTTTATTGCGTTTAGGGTACATCTCGGCGAGCGCTTCAATTTTAGCGGCATCTTCGATTGGAATACGGAACGAATATTCGTTCTCGGTCATGATTGCTTTTGCTTGTTTTTCCCATTGCGCTGTTAGTTCTTTAATTCTCATAATTGTTTACACCTAATCGTTTTTCTAAAGACCCTGTCTCCGCAAGCAAGGTCTATTTTGTTCGTCATTACAATATTGAGTTTAGAACTCTGTAAGAGATTGCATGTCGTTGCTTTGTATGAAATTGTAAATATATTGGATAAATCCGTTGTAGAAACGAAGTTTCGTTGTTCTGTTCAGGAAGGGAGAATAGCTTGTCCGAATTACATCCGTTGTTACGTGAAAATGTTCGTTTGCTTGGTACGTTGCTAGGAGAGAATGTCAAAGAGCAGCATGGAGATGACTTATTCGAATTAGTGGAGAAGGTTCGCCGAGCCGCAAAGCTAGATCGAGATGTTGCAGCGGGAGATGCAAGCCCAGAGCTCGTGAGTTTGCTCTCTAATCTTAAAGATGAAGAACTTGTTCCTTTATCGCGTGCATTCAACCAGTTTTTAAACCTTTCTAATATTGCTGAGCAATATCACGGCGTTCGACGAAGTGATGAGCAAGCAATAGATGCCTCAGTGTTATTTGAAGAGCTATTTGACCATCTCGATGCGCATAACGTGCAGAAAGAGAGACTTGCCAGTCTGCTTGAGAGCTTATCAATTGAGTTTGTTCTGACGGCACATCCTACTGAAGTAGCGCGACGAACGCTGATCATGAAGTACGATGCTATTACCTCCGTGCTTCACAGCAAAGATCGCAGTGATCTCAATGAGAGAGAGCAGCAGCAAATTGATAATCGGCTTAATACCCTTGTTTGTGAGGCGTGGCATACGAACGAAATTCGTGAACAAAGACCAAGCTCGGTTGATGAAGCCCGTTGGGGTTTTGCTGTTGTCGAAAACAGTCTTTGGCAGGCTCTTCCCGAATTTCTTCGAGACTTTGATATGGCTTTATATGAGCGTTATCAAATACGTTTGCCTCTATCATCTAGGCCTATTCGGTTTGCTTCTTGGATGGGAGGCGATCGCGATGGAAACCCCAATGTCACTTCTACTGTAACAAAAGAAGTATTGGCTCTGAGTCGTTGGATGGCAGCGGATTTATATTTGAGGGACTTGGCTTCGTTGATGACGCATTTGTCGATGTGGGAAGCGAGCGCGGAGCTTGTCGAATTAGCAGAGCAGCTAGATTCAGGTTCGGGTCGCAATCAAAGCGAGCCTTATCGGATTGTGTTGTCTTCGTTGAGAAAACGCTTATCTAACACTCGTGATTGGGCGGCAGAGGTCGCGCGTGGTGATGTTTCAAATTTCTCCCAAGATCAACTTCTCTTGTTGACAAGTGAATTACTCGAGCCTTTATTGATTTGTTATCGATCATTGCATGAAAAAGGAATAGCGCGTGTGGCAGACGGTGCCTTACTTGATGTGATTCGCCGTGTTCAATGCTTCGGTTTAGAGCTGCTGAAATTAGACGTAAGACAAGACTCTGAGCGCCATGCTGATGCGATAAACGAGATCACGGAATTTTTGGGTATCGGCACCTATAACGATTGGAAAGAGGAAGAGAGACAAGCATTCTTGTTGAAAGAGTTGCAGGGCAAACGCCCTCTGATTGCAAAGGGCATGACTTGGAGCGAAGAGACTCAAGAGGTCTTCGATACTTGTGCAGTGATTGCTGGTGAGTCAGAGGAGGCGTTTGGGTCCTATGTAATCTCTATGGCATCTAAGCCTTCTGACATATTGGCCGTTATCTTATTGTTGCGCGAGCAAGGCATGAATCGAAAGATGCGTATTGTTCCTTTGTTCGAAACCTTGGATGACTTGAATAGCGCGTCAGAAAGCATTGATAGATTGTTGAGTGTGCCTTGGTATGCAGATTACTGTGATGGCTATCAGCAGGTGATGATTGGTTACTCTGATTCGGCTAAAGATGCAGGTCAATTAGCCGCGGGTTGGGCGCAATATCGAGCGCAAGAATCCTTAGTAAAAGTGGCAGCGAAACACGGCGTGAAGTTGAGCCTGTTCCACGGTAGGGGGGGAACGGTAGGTCGCGGTGGAGGTCCTGCTAACAAGGCGATTCTGTCTCAGCCTCCGGGATCTGTTGATGGGCGATTTAGGATTACAGAGCAGGGCGAGATGATTCGATTTAAATTTGGATCGCCCTCTCTTGCAAGTAAGAGTCTAGGGATATACGCGAGCGCTGTGATTGAAGCGAGCTTGTTGCCACCTCCTGAGCCCAAGCCGCAATGGCGCGAAGCCTTAGATGCTTTGACGGCCGTGTCTGTGAATTCGTATAGAGACGTGGTGCGCAATGAGCCTAATTTTGTTGAGTACTTTAGGAGTGTGACGCCTGAACAAGAGTTAGGAAAATTAGCGCTTGGCAGCCGCCCTGCGCGAAGAAAAAGTGGAGGTGGCGTTGAAACATTGCGCGCCATCCCTTGGATATTTGCTTGGATGCAAATTCGCTTAATGTTGCCGGCATGGCTTGGTAGTGATGATGCCTTTGAACAGGCGTTAAATAATGACCAAGATGCACTGATGAAAGAGATGTCTGAGCAGTGGCCATTTTTCAGGGCGCAAGTGGATATGCTAGAGATGGTCTTGATTAAGGCTGATCCGCGTATCGCGCGATACTATGAGCAAATGCTCGTGGACGAGGACTTAAAGCCATTAGGAAAACGTTTAAGAGGTCGCTTCCGTAAAATGGTGAAGTTGGTTAATCAGCTCAAGGGGCAAAAAGATCTACTTGAAGATAGTCCCGAATTTGGTGAGTCGCTGCGTGTACGTGCAACCTACACAAATCCTCTTCATTATCTTCAAGCGGAATTATTGCACCGAAGTCGCGGTCAGTCTCATGCTTCTGAAGCGGAGGCACAACAAGTTGAGTCGGCCTTAAAAGTAACGATGGCGGGTATCGCGGCGGGGATCCGAAATACTGGGTAGGACATACAACGTTACATATTGCTACCTTGTGTAACCCGCATTTGTGACGCGGTACAAGTGCTCAATATCAGCTTCGCTAAACTTGATCTATAAGCCTCAAATTGAGGCTTCAGATTTTTAGAGTAGTTTAGTTAGAGAGAAGTACCGTGCCACTTGCCAGTCGTTTAAGTAAATACATCGATGAAAATGCGATCCAGTGTCAACTTGTTCATCATGCCCGAGCAAGGGATTTGTCCCATGCTGTTTTGTTGGCAGGAGCTGTTGCAGAATGCACGGTTAGAACTCAGTTAATACTCGATCGAGATGGGCCTGCGGTTTTAATTATTCCTTTTCAAAGCCGACCTGATGTTGATGCAGTAAATCGTTTCTCAGGTCGACAATTTCAGATTATTGATGATGAGCAGGCTGGGAAATTGTTTGCTGACTGCGATCATGGGCATTTGCCACTTCTCGCGCAGTCTTATGGTTTAACGGTCTACGTTGATCACTCAGTATTCGAACTTGATGCTATTTTTGCTTCGAGCGGTTGTGCAAACACCTTGTTAAACTTGCCTCGCTTATCGATTCGAGCGGCATTTCACCAATGCAATAAAGGCGACTTTTCTGAAAGTCTAAGCGCGCCAGAGCTAGTAGTTCATATCGAGAAAGGCTACTCGCTTGATGATGTGGCTAAAAAGCTAACAACACTTTATCGTCTGCCTCCGATGCCTGAAACCGCTGTGCGCGTCATGCATATTACGTCTGATCCTAATTCTAGTGTTCAGGAATTGGCCCAGCTTGTGGAGCAAGATCCAAGTTTATCTGCGCAAATTATGCGTTATGCAAGATCGGCATTGTTCAATTACCGTGGCAATTTGACTGATGTGAAAGAGGCGATCAATGCTGTCTTAGGTTTTGAACGCGTCGCTAAACTTTCCCTTGGCATTGCATCCGCTCGTGCTTTTACCTTACCTCTCGATGGTCCATTAGGGCTAAATGCATTATGGCGTCATGCTTTGCATTCTGCTGTGTTAACTCAAGCGCTCTCTGTCATGGTCAACCCTGATTTGGGTGTAGACGAGCACGGGGCATACTTGTCTGGTTTACTCCACAATTTTGGTCTACTGCTCATCGGGCAGCTCTTCCCGCCTGAGTATCGCATGCTCAATAAGCTTCGTGTCGCTGAGCCAGAGAGAACCATGCGTGATATTGAACAGCAAGTATTTGGAATGGGCGCAGCTCAAGAGTTTATCTCATTGGGGCATGGCTCCCTTGGTGCTATTTTATTGAAGCTTTGGGGCTTGCCAGAGTCCTGTATTAAAGTTGCTGCTATGCATCAATCTCCAAGTTACGAGGGTGAGCATCAGGAACTAGTGTCGCTAGTTCAGTTATCTAATTATCTGCTTTCTCTTCATGGTGTTGGTGATGAACCATGCTCGATAGATTTTGAAGGATGTTGCAGTGCTTTGGGTATCGACCCGGAACAAGCGCTTATCTTAGCCGATACAACGGTCGCGCAATGTGAATCTCTTGATGGTTTAGTGAACGAATTAGTCGCCTAAATCAGATTATTTTCAGGGTGAATACCTTTTATTCTCAGTGGCTCGGGGCACAAGACTTTGCCCCGCAATCTGATTGCCCTATAATGGCCGCCTTTCAGTGGTATCAATCGTAAAAATATAACAGGTTGAGTGCGGTTCACTCATGATTTAGCTAGCCGTGAGCTAGTGCCTGTATCTATACCCAAACCGTTTTTTCTATATTGTTGGAGTAATCTATGAAGGTTATTTTGCTCGGCGCACCAGGTGCCGGTAAAGGAACTCAAGCTCAATTCATTACTGAGAAGTATGACGTGCCTCAGATCTCAACGGGCGATATGCTTCGTGCAGCTGTTAAAGCGGGCACTCCACTAGGCTTGAAAGTGAAAGAAGTCATGGCGTCTGGTGGTCTAGTTTCTGATGAGACAATTATTGCTTTGATCGAAGAGCGTATCAAAGAAGACGATTGTGCAAATGGTTTCTTGTTCGATGGTTTCCCACGCACAATTCCTCAAGCAGAAGCGCTTAAAAAGCAGGGTATTGATATCGATGCCGTTGTTGAAATTGATGTAGCTGATGAAGAGATTGTTAGTCGTTTGAGCGGTCGTCGCGTTCACGAGGCGAGTGGTCGTGTCTATCACGTTAAGTTCAATCCGCCTGCAACTGAAGGTAAGGATGACATTACTGGTGATGCGCTTGTTCAGCGTGAAGATGACAAAGAGGAGACTGTACGTAAGCGTCTAGATGTTTATCACTCACAAACAGCTCCACTTGTTGAGTACTACTCTGCGTGGGCTGAGTCAGGTGAAGCAGCTGCGCCAAATTACGTTCGTGTAGATGGCGTTGGTGAGATGTCTAAGATCCGTGATCAGATTGTTGCTGGGTTAGACGCATAAGCGAATAATCTTTGAAAGAAAGGCAGCTCCTTGAGCTGCCTTTTTTATTGCTTGGCGTTTATCATATGTTTTTAAATTTTTGTTTGGCAGGTAAGAATGACAGCAATCCTAGCTGTAGATACATCTTCTGAATTGTGTTCAGTGACTTTGTTACTGAAAGGTGAGTGCGGTACTGAGCTTTTTTCTAAAACGCTAGAAGCCGCAAGAAGTCATGTGCAGCATGTTCTTCCTATGGTGAAGGTGCTTTTGGAGGAGGCGGGGCTTAAGTTGGAGGATGTCGATGCACTTGCGTTTGGCCAAGGCCCCGGCTCGTTTACCGGGCTTCGTATTGCTACAGGTTTTGTTCAAGGTATTGCATTCGGTAAGGATATTCCTGTTGTAGGCGTCTCTAACTTGAGGGCGCTTGCGCATCATGTTTTGCAGAATGAGTCTGAGCAGAACGAGTGCTTCGTTTTAATTGACGCCAGAATGGATGAAATTTATTGGTCTGTTTATGAGCGTGATATCGAAGGATTCCCTAAAGAGCAGTTGCCTGAATCTGTCGACAAGCCGGAACGTGTCGCGGATGCGTTGAAAGATCATACAAACATGCCTGTGTTTGGTAGCGGCCTAGCTTATAAGGATCGAATTTCTTCGATCAGTAATTGGCCTGAATGTGAGGCTGTGCTTGAGCATCCAAGTCGTGCTATCGCAGAGTTGGCCTTGATTGATTTTGAGCAAGGCAAAGCTGTGTCGGCCGAGCAAGCAGCGCCCGTTTATATCCGTGATCAAGTTGCTTGGAAGAAACTTCCCGGAAGAGAATAAATAAAAAGGACGAATAATGGGCTGGTTAGAAGCCTTTGTGCTTGCTCTGATTCAAGGGCTTACTGAATTCTTGCCGATTTCAAGCTCGGCGCATTTGATCCTCCCGTCTCAATTACTGGGTTGGGAAGACCAAGGGCTAGCATTTGATGTCGCGGTACATGTTGGCAGCTTGCTTGCCATTGTTGGATATTTTCGTAAAGAGCTTATCGAGCTTGCTCAAGCTTGGTTGTCTTCGATTTTTCGTCCCGGTTCGGAGTTTTCTGCTTTAGCTGAAAAAAAGCAGCAAGCGCGCTTGGCCTGGTTGATTATTCTTGCAACGATACCTGCCGGGCTTGCGGGTGTTCTTCTCAACGAATTCGTGTCTGAGCATCTTCGTTCTACACTTGTTATTGCTAGTACCACTATATTCTTTGGCATCTTATTGTGGGTTTCTGATCATCGCGGTGCAAGACGTTTGTCTGTGACTGATGTAAACGTCAAAACGGCATTGCTTATTGGGTGTTCGCAAGCCCTTGCATTGATTCCTGGTACTTCGCGATCTGGTATTACAATGACTGCAGCGCTATTGCTAGGCTTAACGCGTGATGCTGCTGCTCGTTTTTCATTCTTGCTCTCTGTCCCATTGATTGCTGCAGCTGGATTGCTGAAGACTAAAGAGTTGTTAGAAACAGGGCATGATGCCCAATTGCAGTTGATTGCTTTTGCAACCTTTGTTTCTTTTATAAGTGCTTATCTGTGTATTCATTTCTTCTTAAAGTTGCTAGAGAAGATAGGGTTTTTGCCTTTTGTTATCTATCGTCTGGCCTTGGGATTTGTTCTTTTTGTACTAGTATTTGTCGCCTAGTGTGTTTTTGCATTACACTTCAGCAACCTCAATAAATATGTGATATTCGATGCAAGTCGGCAACCCTTCAATTAATCTTACATCGCTGCAGCCTGGCGCCACTGAAAAGAGGCAAGACCAAAAGCAAGCCCAGCAGGTGTTAGAAGCGCCTAAGGCCGATGCGCGCGTCGTCGCATCCCCAGAAGTATTGCGTGAAGCCGAGTTGAGACAAGTAGAGCGTTTAGAGCAGTTGCAACGAAGCGAAAATCTCACGGGGCGTAACAAACAAGCGCTACAGGAATACTTCGCAACAGAGCAGGCCGGACAGTCATATCAGGGCGGCGAATTGCTCGGTATTGATATCTACGTTTAATTTGTATGCTGTCTACAAACTCTTCTGTGCCAGCCTTAGCGGTTGGAGTTTCTGATCACGCTTCTCCGTTTGCAGACTCTGCTCAGTCTTTTTCTCAATCCCATCAATTGGAACTTTTCATAGGCCCTTTGTTAGATCAGGCAAAATACGTTCTTTATTTTGATGAGAATGGCCCGAAGCTATATCAAACGGGAAAGGGCGCTCCTGGTCCGATTTCAGCTTCTTTTTTAAGTGGTAAGAATGCGCATCGTATGCGCCACGGCGGAGGAAAGGGGCAGTTAGTGGCAAAAGCTGTTGGCCTAAACAAGGGCGTCTATCCACATGTGTTAGATGCAACAGCAGGTTTGGGGCGAGATGCGTTTGTTTTAGCTACCTTAGGGTGCAAGGTCGATATGTACGAACGAGTGCCTGTTGTTGAGTTTCTGTTGCAGCACGCTTTAGAAGAAGCGCAGTCGTTTAATGATATGGAGATTGCAAAGATTGCTCAGCGTATGACGCTTCAATACGGTGATGCAATCACTAAGCTAGAGAGCTCTTCTGAGCCAGTTGCTGACGTTATCTATCTTGATCCGATGTATCCATCCCAAGAGAAGTCGGCAGCTGTTAAAAAGGAAATGCGAGCCTTTCATGATTTAGTGGGCGAGAACTTAGATGATCATCGTTTGTTGTCCGCGGCATTAGACAATGCGCGATATCGTGTCGTTGTGAAACGCCCCAGGAAAGGTAAAGAAATTGCCGGGCAAAAACCCTCTTTGAAACTAGAAGGGAAAAGCTCTCGCTACGATATATATACGATCAAAAGCTTATCCGAGTTGTAAGGGGCAAGGGCTAAGGGCTGTTAGCCCCTAGATGCCTGAGTCTAGCGACCAGATGTAACCTGCACAATGGCTTGTCTAAGATTGCCATTTAATACAAACATAGAGTCTTCCGCGGCTTTGTTTATCAACTCGCTGTAATTTAGTTTGCCTGTTTCGTTCTCTTCCAGAATGCCTTTCTCTTTCAATATAGAAATGAAGTTTCTGAATAAGGTTTTATCGAAGAACTCAGGAGCGTTCAGGCCAAATAGAATAGACATTCGTTCTGCCATTAGCGTACTAAGCTTCTCGAGCTCTTCAGCGTTCATTGAGCCACTTTCTTTGCGTGTCAGAATAGCAATCACAATATAGTAGCGTTCAAGGGTCGGCATGATGAAGCTCGCTAGAGTCGTTAGTTTTACGAACTCGTTACTGCCGGTATTTGGCCTGTGAACTTCATCGTCCTTAAGTGTTAATAAACCCTTCTCTGCTAGGAGTTTCAACCAAGCTTCAAATTCTTTGTCGACTTCAGCGCTTTCCCACTGAATAAATAATTCAGCACGGATATAAGAGTAAACGGAACGGAAGATCCGATGTACTTCGGCTCTGCTCATTGCAGGGTTGTTTTGCGTAATGCAGGCGATTAACGCCGGAATAGCAAAGAGATGTAGTGTGTTATTGCGATTATAGGTGAGCAAAACGGCGTTGCGATCATTCAATGAAATGATGTCGCCTAGTTCATTGCTTTGACGGCTTAGTAAGCCCATATCTTCTGTGTATTCGATCCATTCTTCTCCAGTACCTTCGGGGAAGGTGATATATGGAGAGTATGTTTGCTCTTTAAGTAGTGCTGCGAAAAATGAAGTTAAGTCTGCTAGTTTGTTGGCGTCCATGGCTTGTCGCTGTGTCGATAGCAATACTGTGGCTGTCAACGTGACCGGGTTAACCGCGGCTGATGCATTGATGCGTGTTGCGATTTCTTTTGATAGGCCACCTACGACATCGTTAAACCAATCAGGTTTTTGATCGTTAATATTCTCAATGCTCTTAATATCATCTTTCCAAGATGACTGATTTTGATCTAGGTAGTTCTCTAAAATAATTGGCTCGCCAAAATTCAGAGCAACTTTACCGAATGATTTTCGTAAGTTCTTGAGAGATTTAAATAGACCGAATACAGATTCTTTTTGCTTTTCCTTGCCACGAAGTTCGCCCATATACGTACTGCCTTCGAGTACTTTCTCGTAGCCAAAATAAACGGGAATGAAAGCAATGGGTTTTTGCTGGTCTTTCAAGTAGCTAGCAACCGTCATAGCGACCATGCCAGCTTTAGGCTGCAGCGTTCGTCCAGTTCGGCTTCGACCACCTTCTACGAAATACTCTATTGAGTAGCCGCGTTTGAACATAATATGTATGTACTCGGCAAATACTGCTGCATAGAGCTTATTGCCTTTAAAGCTTCTGCGCATAAAGAACGCGCCGCCGCGACGAAGGATGCTGCCAACAACAGGAAGGTTTAGATTGATACCCGCAGCAATGTGGGGAACCATAATACCTTCTCGGAACAACAAAGAAGAAAGAAGTAGGTAGTCAATGTGGCTTCGATGGCAGGGTACATAGACAACGGCATGGTCTTTAGTGACCTCTTCTACTGCTTCGACATTTGAGGCGTAAATACCGTTATAGATTTTGTTCCATAAGCGATTAAGAACTCGTTCTAGAAAGTGGATAGTAGAAATCTGCAAGCTCGCGGCAATTTCATCACCATATTTTAAAGCTTGTTGTTTGAGTTCTTGTTTTGGTTTGCCTGATGCTTCGGACTCTTTTGCTATCGCATCGCGAACGGTCGGAGTGTCCACGATTGTTTGAACGAGCGTTTGGCGGTGACTAAGGTTAGGCCCAATAACCGTTTGACGCACGCGTCTGAAATGCACACGTAATATACGTGCGGCCATGCGCTGAGTTCGTTTTGCATCTTTCTCACTGTCGCCATAAAGCTCTTGCAATGAGATAGGTTTGCTAAATTGCACGTAAGTGCGGCGACCATGAAGAAGAATGATAAATAACTGACGAAGAGGGCTCGCAACGGACCAGTTGTCAGTCAAAAGCAATTGAAGCCACGAGCGCTCACGTGTTGGCGCACGGCCCCAGAAAATTGATACAGGTACAATCTGAACGTCGCTATCATCATCGTCTGCAACGTGCTGTGCTAATTGTTTTAGGCGGCCTGTTACGGTTGGACGTTGTTTGCGTTTGAAAAGTCGGCCCAAAGGCTCGTAAAGAAAGAAGAATGAGCGACGCACGTCTGAGTTGCCGAGTGCGAGCTTAGTTTGTGATGAGGGAAGCTTTTGTCTAATCGTTGATTCTTCGAGTACTAGGCGTCCCGAAAATGTGCGGTATTGCAGAACATAAATGACTGGCTTATCTGGGTCTAGTTCTAGCTCATCGGCCTCTGCGCCTTTGATATCAACGCGTACCCACAAAAAAAGAATTTTTCTGAAAAACGTAAAGAGAAGGGTAGAAAGTTTGAAAAAACGACTCATACGGATCTTCATCCATTAAAAAAGTAGCGCATAGTGTAAGGCTTGGTTTTGTCTGGCGTAAAGCTTAAATGTTAGTGAATTACTTTGAATAAATATTACAAACATGACCATGTAGAAATGTTGGCAGTGATCGCTTGAAGTGCCCTTCGTCGACTCTATATCCTTGCGTGTGGCTCTTAGAATCGTTCAGAGCCTTCTTTTATAAGTAATGATCCAGTTAGAGACGAATAACATCATGATTACGGTTGATAAACTCACTAAGCAATTTGGTGATTTTTTTGCGGTAAATGGACTGACATTTACCGTTGAACCAGGTGAAATACTCGGTTTTCTTGGCCCTAATGGCGCAGGTAAATCGACAACGATGAAAATGCTGACGGGTTTTTTACAACCCAGCTCAGGCTCTGTATCGGTAATGGGGTTTGATGTGTTGAAGACGCCCGTCGAGGCCAAGCGTTTGATTGGCTATCTCCCTGAGGGTGCGCCGGCTTATGCTGATATGACTGTGCTTGATTCCTTGAGATTTGTCGGGAAAGTTAGAGGTTTTTCTGGGTCTGATCTCAATACGCGTATTCAAGAAACTGTTGATAAAGTCGCTCTGAATAGTGTGCTGAATAAACGTGTTGAAACTCTTTCCAAAGGTTTTCAACGTCGCTTAGGTTTGGCGCAAGCGATTCTTCATGATCCTCAGGTTTTGATTTTAGATGAGCCTACAGATGGTCTTGATCCGAACCAAAAGCATCAAGTGCGAGAGCTCATACAGAACTTATCTAAAGATAAAATTGTCATCGTTTCCACGCATATTCTTGAAGAGGTGAGCGCGGTTTGTACGCGTGCAATGATTCTCTCTGATGGGGCAATTAAGTTTGATGGCACGCCTGAGGACTTGGCGGCCAAATCGGTTTATCACAATAGTATTCATGTGCACGTTGCTGAAAGACATTCGGAACTTAAAGCTAAGTTGATTCAATTGCCTCGCGTTTCAAAGGTGAACGAACTTTCTGAAGGTGCGTTACAGGTGCTGTCTGAAAATAAAGATTCAATATTGTCGGACGTGAATGCCGTCTTGCATAGCGGTTCTTACCAGATCGATGAGCTGCATGTTGAGCAAGGCAAGCTAGATGATGTGTTTCGTGCAATGACTTCAAAGGAGGTGAACTCATGAACGCCTTAAAAGTAGTGTTAGGGCGTGAATTATCGAGTTATTTTGCAACGCCGGTAGCCTATATATTTCTCGTTATCTTTTTAATGTTGTCGGGTGTATTTACTTTTTACATTGGTCAATTCTTTGAACGCGGTCAGGCAGACCTAGTCGCTTTCTTTAACTTTGTGCCTTGGTTGTATTTGGTTCTTATTCCCGCTGTCACCATGCGCTTATGGTCTGAAGAACGACGTAGCGGAACAATTGAATTGTTGATGACCTTGCCGCTTGCTACGTGGCAAGTTGTTCTAGGTAAATTTCTCGCAGCTTGGCTGTTTGTTGGTCTAGCACTGGTGCTAACTTTTCCTCTTTGGATTACGGTTAACTATCTTGGGAGCCCAGATAATGGTGTCATTCTTGGTGCCTATATTGGTGCTTGGCTTATGTCGGGTGGCTTTTTAGCTGTGGGCTCATGTCTTTCAGCGCTTAGCAAGAATCAGATTGTCGCCTTTATTCTCACACTTGTAGTGAGCTTTGTTCTCGTTGTGACTGGATTTCCAATCGTGCAAGACGCTTTTTCAGGTTGGGCACCGTTATGGCTAATTGATGCGGTGGCGAACTTGAGCTTTCTAACCCACTTTACCGCGATATCTCGTGGCGTAATTGACGTCAGAGATCTTGTGTATTTTGCTGCCATGATAGGTATATGGCTATACGCAACATCACTCGTTGTTGACTTGAAGAAAGCAGATTAAGGAGGCCGCCATGAATAGTTCAATTATTTTAAAACTCGTTTCTGCGTTCGTAGCGCTCTTCTTAATCATTCTTTTGTCTTCTAATTTGCTCAGTGGTGTACGACTTGATTTGTCAGAGGGAGGTTTGTATTCCTTATCTGACGGCACAGAGTCAATACTCGAAAACCTAGAGTCTGATGTGACGATCGATTACTACTTTTCTGAGCAAGCTACATCTCAATTACCAGCGCTAAGAACCTATGCTAAGCGTGTTGAAGAGTTGTTGACTGAATACGAGTCAAAGAGCAACGGAAAGCTAAGTATTAACAAGATTGATCCCGCGCCATTTTCCGAACAAGAGGATGAGGCGGCTTTAGCCGGTTTGCAAAGCGTTCCGGGTGGCGCACGTGGCGATGAAATTTACTTTGGCTTAGTCGCTAAAAACGCCGCGGGTCGAGAAGAAGTGGTTCCGTTTATCCAACCTGATAAAGAGGCATTCCTTGAGTACGACCTAACGCGTCTAATTTCCGCTTTATCACGCGAAACTTTACCCAAGATCGGCATTTATTCGGGGGCTGATATTCGTGGTGGGTTTGATGTAATGTCCCGTCAACAAACGCCTGAGTGGGCTGCATTGCAGTTCATCAATGATAATTTCGATCTGGAGTGGATTGAGGATGATGCCGAAGCGATCGAAGATGTTGATATGCTGCTGCTTATCGCTCCCCAAGATTTATCCCAACGCTTGCAGCTAGCGATTGATCAATATGCTTTGTCTGGTGGTAAGGTGATGGTTTTTGTTGACCCTTACATTGAAACAATGGCGATGATGAACGGAATGGCCACTGTTCAGAGCTCCAATATTTCAGCCTTGTTCGAGTCATGGGGCGTTGCATTTGATGAATCACAATTTATCACTGATTTCGAAAACTCAATGGTCGTGTCGCTAGGGCAAGGTGGCCAGCCAGCTCGACATTTAGGGCTTTTGAGCCTTGGTCCTAATGCACTATCGCAAGATGATGTTGTTTTGTTTGGGCTGGAAAGCATTAATCTTTCTTCAGTCGGTGCGATGAGTGCGGCGGAAGGTGCGAGTACGGTGTTTACTCCTGTTATTCAAAGTTCTGCACAAAGTGCTTTGGCAGATGTGAATGTGTTGACGACCTTGAATGATCCTTCGACCTTGATGAATGACTTTGTTCCGACTGAACAGCGCTATACCATTGCGGCAAGAGTAGGTGGTTCTGCAGAATCTGCATTTCCTGATGGGATTACTGTTTCTGAAGAGTTGGCCGATGGAGAGGGTAGCGTAGACCTTAAGTTAGAGCCATCTGTACTGAGTTCTGAAAATATCAATATCATGATTGTCGCAGATAGTGATGTGCTCAGTGATCGCTTATGGGTGCAAGTGCAGAATTTCTTTGGACAACAAATTATTAGCCCTTGGGCTGACAATGGTAGCTTGCTGTTGAATTCAGTCGAGAACTTGTCGGGCCAGTCAGAGCTGATTTCTATTCGGGGTCAAGGTCGATATAGCCGTCCGTTTGAGCGCGTTGAGGCCTTGCAACGAGATGCTGAAGAGCGATTCTTGGCGCAACAAGAAGCCTTAGAGGCGCAATTAATTGCCACGGAAGAGCAAATGTTTGAGCTTGAGCAAATGCGTGATGGCGGTGACGTGGTGTCTCTGACAGAAGAGCAGAATAAAGCTTTACTTCGCTTCCAAGAAGAGAAGTTAAAAATTCGCAAGCAGCTGCGAGACGTTCAACATCAGCTAGATCAAGATATTGACGCGCTAGGTACAAAATTGAAGTTAATTAACATCTTCTTAGTACCTGTATTGATCTGCTTTTTTGCTTTAATGCTAGGCTTTCGTCAGCGTCGAATTGCAAATGCTTAAGGATTAATGTGGCGAATATACTAGTTCTAGATTCTGGGGTAGGAGGGCTGTCGATATGCCAAGCTCTTCTGTCTCAACTAGAGGGTGTTCAGATTAGATATGTCGCTGATGACGCCTGCTTTCCCTATGGGGTTAAAGGCGAGGCCTTTTTAATTGAGCGTTTGTCGCAGTTAATAAAGTTCAGTGAGCAACGTTTCGAATTTGATTTGATCGTTATTGCCTGTAACACCGCAAGCACGCTGGTGCTTCCAGCTTTACGGTCTTTGGTTAAAATTCCTGTGATCGGTGTCGTGCCAGCCATTAAGCCAGCGTCGGCCCTAACTCAAACAAAAAAAATTGCATTACTCGCAACGCCAGGCACTGTTTCCCGTCCTTACACTCAACAGTTAATAGATGACTTTGCGAGCGATTGTGAAGTTGTCCGTGTCGGTTCCAGAGTTCTTGTGGATCAGGCAGAGCGCTTGTTGAACGGATTGGTCTTGGATGTGGATGCAATAGAACGAGAGTTAAAAGAAATCATTGCGGATGATCAGGTTGATACTGTGGTTCTGGGTTGTACGCACTTTCCTCTATTAAAGGATGTGATAGCCCCGTTTTTGCCAGGAAAGGGCTTTGTCGATTCAGCGCAAGCAATTGCGCGTAGGGCTGAGTCTTTGTTGGTTGATTTGCCACATAAGGCATCAAATGACGATAAGCACTTTGTTATGTTCACGGGTGCAGTACCAGAAAATAAGGTGTTTGAATCTGCCTTAAAGAAACTCGGAATGAGCCATGTTGTTTTGAGTAAGTTTGATATTTAGAGCGGGACATCGAAAACAAAAAAGCGGCTATTGAGCCGCTTTTTTGTTTGTAAGGTGAATGCTTAAAGCTCTAGGCAATTTTCGCGTGAGGGCTTTCGAGTCGACTAAGTATCACTTCACCAGGTTCTGCTCTTCCGAAATAGAAACCTTGAAGTTCTTGGCAACCTAAATCTTTCAAATATTGAAGTTGTACTTCTGTTTCTACGCCTTCAGCGACGATATTGAGCTTCAAGCCGTGAGCCATATTGACGATGGCGTTAACAATACAGGCATCGCCCATTGTCTCTTCAATGTCTTTTACAAAGCTTTGATCAACCTTAAGTGTGTGGATTGGCAACTTACGCAAGTAATTGAGGGATGAATATCCAGTGCCAAAGTCATCGATCGCAATGGTTACTCCGTGCTCAGATAAGCGATTGAGCTTTTTGGTCATCTGATCAAGGTCATTCATGATCGCGTTTTCGGTAATCTCAACTTCTAGGTTTGTTGCAGGGAAGTTGTTTCTTTCAAGTGTCTCGAGCAAATGATCTACAAATCGCGGGTGCTCGACCTGCAAGGGTGAGAAGTTAACCGAAAGGCGAATGTTTGGGTGTCCGTTATTGATCCAGCCTTGTACTTCTTGGCATGCAGAATTTAATACCCACTCACTAATGTCCGTGAGTAGCTTTGTTTCTTCTGCCAAAGGCAAGAACTCACCCGGGAATACCAAACCGCGAGTAGGGTGTTGCCAGCGCACTAGCGCTTCTACACCAATAACATCGTTCGTTTTTGCATTAATCTGTGGTTGGTAGAATACCTTGAATTCGTTGTTTTCTAATGCTCTGCGAATCTCTCGTTCGAGCTTAATGCGGTTTGAGTCAGCTACTTCCATTGAAGGGCTAAAGAACTGGTAACCGTCTTTTCCGCGCGATTTCACGTGGTACATCGCTACATCGGCATTTTGAATCAATTGATCTACTGTGTCGCCAGCTGTCGGGAACATAGAAATGCCGATACTAACGCCAACGAATACTTCGTGTTCGCCCAGAATAAATGGTTCTTTAAGGGTGTTAATGACTTTCTTAGCGATAATGCGAGCATCTTCAGCGCTATTTATATTTGGTAGTAATAGCGTAAATTCGTCTCCGCCAAACCGTGAAAGGGTGTCGCATTTACGAATAACGTTATCCAGTCGCATTGATACGGCTTGCAGTAGACGGTCACCCATTGCATGGCCGAGCGAGTCATTAATCACTTTGAATCGATCAAGATCGAGGAACATGACCGCTACTTGGTTGTCATTGCGTTTGGCTTGCGCCATGGCAAGGTTGAGTCGATCTTTAAATAGTGAGCGATTTGGTAAGCGTGTTAGCAGGTCATGATATGCCTGAAAGTTAATAAATTCTTCGGCTTCTTTTCTTTCTGTTATGTCGCGCGCCGTGCCATAAGTGCCGACAACCTGCAGAGACTCTTCGCCATTGATTTTCACTTTTCTCTCAATAGGGAAGAAGGTAATTTCAAAGTGACGTGAAGCGTGCTCGTTCTTTTTCACTTTCAGGCGAAGTTCAGAACTCCAAGCGCCATCTCTTTTTTTGCCGTGTTCCGTGAAGATGTAGTTGGCTCGGTCGATATCTTCGGCTTCAATAATAGTTTCGTAGCTTTTGCCCAATAAATCCTGTTTGCTGTAGCCAAGCAGTGTTTCAACTTTGCGGTTAAGGAAGGTGAAACGACCTTGGCGATCAAGCATAAATACAACGTCAGGTGAGCTATTGACGATGTAACGATGCAATTCTTCTGACTTTTGCAAGCGTGCCTGCATTTGGTGGTGGGCTTTCTCAAGCATAACTTTTTGCAGGCAATTTCGTGTTGTATTGATCAGNTCTGCAGAATCGTAAGGCTTGCGGAGGTAGTCATATGCGCCGCGGCGGAGGGCTTTACTGACGGCTGTGAATGACGATTCGCCACTAACGACGATAATGGCTGGATCCATGTTGTTTTCAGCAACAAAATCCATGACCTGATGACCGTCAATGTCGGGCATGTTTAAGTCGAGCAACACTAAGTCGAAGCTATCTTGTTTCAAGGCTTCGCATGCATTTAAGCCGCCCAAGGCTGTCGTGACATCAAAGCCTTGTGCAACGAGGAGTGCCTCCAAGCTTGTTAGCAGACGATACTCATCATCTACTACAAGTATTTTTGCCTGTTCAATATCCAGGTTTGCCACCTGTTTCGACTTTATGATTTTCATTCTAGTTGTTAACCGCTCGCACTATAGTAGTTTGTAAAGTGGAACTATCCAGTTCTACCGCTTCCTATTTAAGCGGTTTGAATTTATTTATTGCTCTGGTAGCAATATTTGAAACTGGGTGCCCTTGCCATCACTTCTACATGTGATTGTTCCTCGCGCTTCCGTTACGAGGTTTTTCGTAATGCTCAACCCTAAACCTGAGTGGCCTGCTCCTTTGGTAGTCGAAACTGGCGTAAATAAGTTCTTTTGTATTTCTTCTGGAATACCTGGACCATTGTCAGTGATTTTTATTTCACAAAAGCTATGGCCGTTGACGTTGATGCTGCTTTTTGTAGCAGCACTGATTTTACCACCCTCAGGCATTGCTTCGACGGCATTCTTCATAAGGTTAGTTAATATTTGCCGCAGACTGCCAGGGCTGATGTCGACTGGGCGTAGGCTACTATCTGGCAGGTATTCGCTGTCGATACTCTTGGCCAAGAATAGTGAACTTTTGTACAGGGTTAGAAGGTTTTTGATTTCTAAGTTGATGTCGGCGTCGCCTTCATCGTGCGTAATATCTTGCTGCAGATCCCTTAATCGAAAGATTATCTGGCTTGCGCGCTCTAGCTCTTCTTTAAGAACTTGTAGTTCTTCTTGTACTTCGTCTTCTTCGCTGAGTTTCAGGGAAAGGCTGCTCAAATAGTTATTGATGATGCTAAGAGGGTTGTTCGCCTCATGTGCAATCTCGCGAACCTTTGCGTTTAATGAGTTGATTTCAGAATCAGTGTTTTCTGCGCAGTGGGCTTGTTCTATATCTATGCATTGGCGCTTAAATTGGCTGATCAGAATGCTTAAGAAATTAGGATGAAGTCTTTCCTTATTTGAATGCAATGTTGTAGCGATGACTGCGATGATGCGCTCCCCATCGAGTAGAGGAAGACAGAGCATGTGCTGTGCATCGAGCAACCGGAGAATTTGTTGGTCAGCAACAAAGGCAGAGTCATCATCGATTGAGCTGAGCACTTCATTTCTCAGTGCAGATTTCGCCGCAAGACTACTGCCCTCATTTAGAGGGAAACAAAGTGGTGCTTCGTAGCTGTCTTCGATAAGAACAAGTTCGTTGTCTTCGTTCCAAAATAGTGCCGTTTGGCGAGTGCCAAGCAGTAGTGACAGAGAGTGCTGAATTTGGGTTGCGAGTTCTATTTTTGTCTTGGCTTTTGAAACAAGATCCCGAGAAATGTTTTGAAGATTTTGGTCTCTAATGGCTCGTGCTAAAGATATATGTGCTTCTTGATCATCTTGTTTGTCGAGTTGCACGCCCATGCTCTCAGCTACTTGGATAACTTCTTCATCTATTTTTCGACAGATTTCAGAGATGAGGGATGGGTTGAGTTCAAATAAGCTGTTCGTCGTTTCAACACTCTGCTGCATGCTCTGTTGCGCATCATTGCTAAGAGCGCTTGCAGTATACAATATTTTGACCAAATGCTGAGCGCCCAGAATGTCGACTGTGTTTGCGTGATGATAACGAATCGCATCGATTGCATAAGGGCTTAGCCCCCATTCGTTTGCGAGTTGTGCACCAAGTTCTGCGTGATCAATACCGAATGTACCCAACTCATGCTTTAAGCGTTTATCTTCGTCGGGCTGCTCTTCTCTCAGAGTTAAATATTCTTTGTTGAAGTTTCTTGAGAGTACGAGTTCTCCAATGTTGTGTAATAAGCCGGTCAAGTAGGCTTCTTCTGGTTTAGGGTAGCTTGTGAGTATGGCGAGAGATTTGGCGAGTAATGCGCAGCTCAAAGACCGTCGCCAGAACTCTTTTAAAAACTCATGATTTCCGTGGCTTAAACCTGAAAAAAACTGGTGGATAGACGCCGTGATTACAATCGTTCGAATGGTGTCGATGCCAAGTACTAGCAAAGCACGATCTAAAGAACGAATAGGGGTGCCGCGGTTATACAAAGTTGAATTGGCCATTGCCACAACGCGTGCAGAGATGCTCGCATCACGTGCGATGATTTCTGCAAGCGACTGAAAACTTGAATCATGGTTTTGGCAGCTATCCAATACGTCAGCCAAGATGCTAGGCAGAGTAGGTAGTTTGCTGACTTCAAGTTCTTTTAAAATGTTTTGTGAATTGACTGGCATGTTCGCAAAAAAATAGGATTTATCGCTTTTTTTTAAGCTTAGACAATATTCCTTAAAAATTAAAAGTTTGCGCGTTCTTTTTTATGTGATGCTTGAATTTTCTGGTCGTATTGTGAGCAAAGCTCGCGCGTTTTGTGGCTTGTCAATCCTTTTTATGATTCCGCAAAGCCTTTAGAATTACTGAAATACAACGATAAAAGCACAACCGATAGGCCATATTGCCTAGTTCGCGTTTGAGCTTGAAACAACGAAAAGCGAGCCCGATGAACGTCATTAACTTGAATAAGTCAAAGTCTCAAAAACCAATGCCTCGTGTTCTCGCGATTACCGGCGGTAAGGGAGGTGTTGGTAAAACAAGCGTTTCTGTAAATTTAGCCATCGCGCTCGCGAAGAATGGCTCGAAAGTATGCTTGTTTGACGCAGACACTGGGCTAGCCAATATCAACGTGATGTTGGGTCTCCATCCTGCTTATACGCTTGAGCATTTGTTTACCGGCGAAAAAGAGATTCAAGATATTGTTCTTGAAGGTCCCGAGGGTATTCATATCATTCCTGGGGCCTCAGGCTTCGCTCAATGTGTTGAGCTAGATCTGCAACAGCAATCTCGTCTTGTTGATTCAATTAGCACCCTAGAACCTAATTACGATTATCTGCTGGTTGATACGGCAGCGGGTATTTCTCCCACAGTGCTGCATTTTGTTGCAGCATCGCAGGTTGCAGCAGTCGTTATTACTCCAGAGCCTACTTCGTTAACGGACGCGTTCTCTTTGCTCAAAGTGTTGCGTCGTCGTGGATACCGTCGCAAAGTCGAAGTCATCGTAAATATGGCAACGAATGCGCGACAATCTGAAAAAGTGTATCGACGTTTCGAGGCTGCGGTTAAGAAGTATTTGGGTTTACGTACAGAGCAGCTAGGGGCTTTGTGGATGGACGAAAGCATGCGTAGTGCGGTCGCGTTGCAGCGTCCTGTCGCGCTCTTCCAGAAAGAAGACCCATCAGCACGCGGTTTTTATCGCTTGGCGGAACGCGTTGATGACTTATTTAACGCCCCCAAAGTACCGAAACTCGCATTTAGTAGTTATTGGAAAAAGCTTGTAGATCGTTCTCAAGAGCTTGCTAGAAAGAAAGTCGAAGAAGCTGCACAAACCAATACGTTTACTGCGCATCCAGAGCCTCCTGTTTCTAGTCCTGACGTTTCTCGTCCTGATGGTATGCGTGTCCGAGAAGACAAGCCTGCCATGGTTGTGGATTTGAATTCTGGCTCCTACAAAGAGTCATTGAGCCAAGTTCAAGAGCAGATCAAAAAACAAAAACAGACAATCGCTGCGGAAACCGCTAAGCCTGACAGTCAGGAATTACTCTCTGATCAGTCTGAAAATGCGTGGGTTGATCTGCGTATTCGCATGAATCGTTTCTTTACCGATCCAAATACAACGCCTGAGCAAGTCACGACACTGATTTCTAGTTGTATTTATGCCTACGGAGATCGGTTAGGTGATTCTGCAATCGATTTATTGCATGGCTTGTTAAGCACGTTAACGCCTAGCTCTATCAATGAAGAGCATCGTCTTTTGTTGCTCGCAGAATATGAGCGTCTTGAGTTGGCGAAGCCAACTGGCATGCCAGCGCCATCAGCGAGTTCAGTAGATGCTTTGGATCGTGAGGAAATTCGTGTTGATGAACCTTCCGAGCAGAGTGTTTACGATGAGAAAGGTTTTGGTTCTCAGAGTAAGTTGGCTGAGCAAATTCGTAGCTCATCTAATACCGTCCCTCTTGAAACGTTACTCGAGTCTATAAAATACGCCTCATTGGTTGACTCGTCTCGGGACTGAGCGTAGCTTTTTGATGCTGAAATTATCTAGGCATCATTTGTAGCAAAAGCTGCGACTTAGTCCGTGCTAAGTTCTTATAAATGTTGCCAAGCTGCCTAACAAAAATAAGAGGAAGCGCCATGACAGAGCAACATATTTATCCTGTTTCTCCTGAACTTGAAGAATTTTCAACGCTTAACAAAGACCAATATTTAGAGCTATATAAGGCATCTATTGATGACCCAGAGAGTTTCTGGGCAGAGCAAGCCAAAAGAATCGATTGGTTTAAGCCGTTTACCAAAGTCAAAGACGTATCTTATGCATCGAAAGATTTGCATATTCGTTGGTTTGAAGACGGTATCTTGAACGCGTCCTACAATTGTTTAGACCGTCACTTGGCTGATAAGGGCGATCAAACTGCGATTATTTATGAAGGTGATGACCCTTCTCAATCTGAACATATCTCATACAAACAGCTGCATGAGAGAGTATGTCGTCTTGCGAACGGCCTGAAAGAATTAGGTGTAGAGAAAGGGGATATCGTCACCTTATATATGCCGATGGTTCCAGAAACAGGCATCGCTATGCTGGCCTGTGCGCGCATCGGTGCCGTGCATTCCGTTGTTTTTGGGGGGTTTTCCCCGGAAGCTCTCGCAGCCAGAATTGAAGATGGTCAGTCTAAATGGTTGATTACGGCTGATGAGGGTATTCGTGGCGGGAAGTCTATTCCATTAAAGAATAACGTGGATGAGGCTTTTGAAGTAGGGAATATCGGGCATGTGAAGAATGTCGTTATGCTTCAGCGTACCGGTGGCGATGTGTCATTTGTTGAAGGTCGTGATGTATGGATGCATGAGTTGATGGAGCGTCAGGGTGCTTATTGTGACGCTGAACCGATGAGCGCTGAAGATCCCTTGTTTATGCTGTATACCTCTGGTTCAACTGGCAAGCCTAAGGGCGTTTTGCATACTACTGGTGGTTATCTTACTTACGCGTCCTTTACGCATGAGAAAGTATTTGATTATCGCGAGGGCGAAGTTTTCTGGTGTACCGCGGATTTCGGATGGATTACTGGGCATAGCTATATTTTGTACGGTCCATTGTGTAATGGTGCGACAACAGTGTTGTTTGAAGGCGTGCCAAATTATCCTGATGCTTCTAGGTTCTGGCAGGTTGTTGAAAAACATCAGGTGAACGTATTTTATACCGCGCCGACCGCAATTCGTGCGTTGATGGCTGCTGGTGATGATAAAGTTCAATCCTACAACCGAGATAGCATTCGTCTTTTAGGCTCGGTGGGCGAGCCAATTAATCCAGAAGCTTGGGAATGGTACTACGAAGTAGTCGGAGAAAAACGTTGTCCTATTGTTGATACGTGGTGGCAAACGGAAACCGGCGGCGTATTGATCTCCGCTATTCCGGGAGCGACGACTTTGAAGCCAGGCTCAGCAACGCGTCCATTGTTTGGTGTGAAACCTGCGATTGTCGATAACGAAGGCAATATTCTAGAAGGCGAATGTGAAGGGAATTTAGTCTTAATGGATAGTTGGCCTGGTCAAATGCGCACCGTCTACGGTGATCATGAGCGCTTTATTCAAACCTATTTTTCGACGTATGAAGGAATGTATTTTACGGGTGATGGAGCTAGACGTGATGCAGATGGGTACTACTGGATTACTGGTCGAGTCGATGATGTGTTGAATGTCTCTGGACACCGCATGGGAACAGCCGAGATAGAGAGCGCGCTTGTTGCTCATAGCGCTGTTGCTGAAGCGGCGGTTGTTGGTTTTCCGCATGACATCAAGGGGCAGGGCATCTACGTCTATGTTTCGATGATGGCAGATGCTGATTTGTCTGATCTTACTGCACTTGTGAGTGAGCTCAAAGATTGGGTGCGTAAAGAGATTGGCCCTGTCGCAACACCAGATTTGATCCAGATCTCAGGAGGTCTTCCTAAAACGCGTTCAGGTAAAATTATGCGTCGTATTCTGAGAAAAATTGCAGCGAATGAGTATGACAGTCTTGGTGATACGTCTACGTTGGCAGACCCAAGCGTTGTCGATGTCTTGATCGACGAACGCCTGAATCGTTAGACCATACTACTTATCGAAGTTTGAAAGAGAGAGCCATGCGCTCTCTTTTTTATTTAGTAATTTCTGAAGTTGGGTGATGGCATCATCTTGTGACGTTTGATGCTTGCTTACCATAATCAAGTTTGAACCTTTTTTCTTTACACGCTCTGTGTAGAAAGATCTAAAGTTGTCGATAGTGATTGCTTCGATCGCATCGATCATTTGTTCTTTGCTATCAAACTTGGCAGCTTTCTTGTCTATCTCGCTCCAGTATCGATTGCTTCGCTGCCCAATATTGGTCTCTTTTTCTTCTAAGCGGGAGATCACTGCTTTTTTATAACGAGCGAATTCTTCTTCTGAAAGCGAATTAATACGGTCAACTTGAGCGTTCAGAAATGTTCGTGTTTCATTAAATAACTGATCTGTGCTGGCACTTGGCGATTGAACAATGAACGCTATTCCCGGAACTTCAAGTAATGGGTAAGGTGTTGCGAACACGATATAGCCAAGCTGTTTCTCGGTTCTAAGCTGAGCATAATAGTCATTGCCGATTGCCTGGCTCATTAGTGAATACAGTGCGCGTTCAGAATAGCTTTTAGTTTCGCCTTGCATGTAAAACACCATGCTCGAATCGGGGTGGTCAATATCTAGCGCTTTAGCCCAGTCTTCTTCACCTTCTAAATTAAGAACACTTGCGCGCTCCACACTCTGAATCTTAGCGGGCTCGAGAATATGTTTTTCAACAAGTTTTGCCATCTTTTCGGTTTTATCTTGTTCGACATTACCGTTGCTAAGTACTGCGGTATCTACGGTCGAGAAAAACAGATTTTTAAATTCTCGCAGCTGCTCGATAGAGATCTTTTCAAGTGCGACAAGCTTTTCTTCTGAGTTCCAAGACGGGCTAAGGATGTCATCTTGAATCGCTGTGATGGCTTGCTGGAATGGCTTTCTTTGTTTTTCGTTTTCAAGAGATCTTTTCAGTCGCTCTTTGATGTTTTCAAAGCGCTCATCTCTTAATTCACTGTGTTTGATTTTCTTCAAGATCGTTTCAAGAAGTACATCTTGCTTATCGTTGTATCCCGCTATTTTGAGCGTAACACCTCTAAGGTGCTTGTATAGGTCGTAGCTCAAACCAGCAAGATAAGCGGGATAAGAAAATTCCACGAGTTTATCTGTTAGCATCGAAACGAGTAACTGCGTCATAACCAAGTGTTCGACAGTATCGACCGCATGAGGAGAGCGAATGCTGACAAAGAATGTTGATTTTGGTGTTCCGAATTCTGTGTCAGTCGCGTGCCATAATTCCATTCCTTTAGGTGCCGAGAGCAGCACTGGAATCGGGTTGTTTTCTGCTTTGCTGAGCTCGGTGTTGCTCGGGATGAAGTTGTTTGGCTCAGGCAAGGCTAAGTCTTTGCTAGCTTCCGCCTTTTTAAGTTGATTTACCAAGCTCACAGATAGGCTTTTAACCGAGTAGGGCGCCTTAAACCATTGTGTTTCTTGATCGGTTTCTAGATCTTTTGCTTTTACGCTAACTAAAAGATTGTCGGATGTAAGCAGGTGTAGGTAATCGCTAATTAATTCCTTATCAAACTTGTTTAGCTTGTAGGGCGCGCTGAGAATATCCTGTGCCGAGAACTCATGCAGTGCTGAGGACAAGCTTCTGACGTAGGACAGCGCTGGGACTTTTTCTTGGAACTTGAATGCAATTTCTGACAGTTGTTTTTGTTCAGTGAAATACATTTCATTGAGGTCGTTTTGTTTTAGCAGGTTGATGTAGGCAAATACGGCATTGATGACTTCATCTTGTTGCTTTAGGCCTTTCTCGGTAAGGCTCATAGAGATGATAAACATCCCTTGATTATCTGTGTCGAACTGAGGGCCAGCAGATAGCGTATCAACAAGCTGCTTCTTTTTAAGAGAGGAAAGCAGGCTGCCTTTTCCTTCATGCCCTATAAGGTTGGCAATATATCCAAGAGGTTGCGTATTGATGTAAGGACGAGACGTCGGAACAGGGAAGCTTAATGAAATACTTCGTGTGTCTTTGATACTTTTGACTTGAATTTTTGCTGGTAAAAAACCACCGCTAAAAAATGGTGTCGTGGTTTTATGTTCAGGTAAATTTTTGTTCGCGATGCTTGAGAATTTCTCTTCCACCCAGCTGGATAGTGTTTCAAGGTCTTCTTTGCCAAGTACAGTGAGCTTCATTCGGTTTGCTGAGTACTGCATGTCGTAAAACTCTAAGAGCGCTTCACGCAGAGTAATGTCAGGCTTATCAACTAAGGTTTCTAAGTTACCAACTGCAAATTTTTTGTAGGGATGATCGGAATTTAATATGGCTTTGAAACTTTCTAAGTAGCGACGACCATCATCTTGGATTTTTGAACTGTATTCTGAGTGCACTGCATTGACTTCTCGTTGCACATAATCTGCGTTAAACAATGGTGCAGTGAATTGTTGAGAGAAACGATCGAGTGCTGGCTCTAGGTATTCGGCGGACACATCAAAGAAGTAATTAGTGTGTTCAAGTGATGTGTAGGCATTATGACCGCCCCCATGCTCGCTAATAAACTTTTGATATGCGTCAGGCTCTGGATATTTATGGGTCCCGAGAAAGAGCATGTGCTCAAGAAAATGCGCCAATCCTGGAAATTCGATTGGGTCGTGTGAACTTCCCACTTTAATATCGAGAGAAGCAGCGCCTTTGTCCGCTTCTTTGTCAGAAATGATTAGAACGTCGAGTTTGTTCTCGAGAGTGAACGATGTATATTCACGTTTGTCGTTAGGACTCTTTTCAATATCGAAGTTAAGTTCAATTGCTGATGAAGTTGCGCTGAGCGCGAGTAAAAATAGTGTGCCAAAGGCGAGAAGCGTACGGTATATCACCGAGTGGGTCTCCTTGAAACTGGAATAAAGCCGAGCGTAGCTTAGCAACTGCTTGTTATCGGAAAAGTGATCCGGTTGTGATTACTATAGTTTGATCGTGCGTTTAACAAAATTTGAATTATAAAAAATTGGAGTTGTTGCTCTATGAGGACGTGACTTATATTGATTGCATTAGGAATCATTGAGCGCATTTTTGTTCCTCAAATTTTAATAAATCTAAGAATTAGCTCAGCATACGTGTTGAGATCACTGCCTAAGGATAAAACGATGAGTTATTTCATTACCGGTGGAACCGGCTTTATTGGACGCTTTCTTGTAGAAAAGTTATTAGCACGTGGCGAGACTATATACCTCTTAATGCAAGAGTCGAGCATGCATAAATACGATGCATTGCTTGAGCGTATTGGTGCAACATCAAAGCAGGTTGTTGCTGTGAAAGGCACACTGACCAAGAAAAATCTTGGTATTGCCAAAGCAGATATGGATGAGCTTAAAGGTAAGGTTGACCATTTTTATCATCTTGCAGCGATCTATGATTTATATGCTTCTGAAGAAGTGCAGCAAACAGTGAATATTGATGGCACGCGTAACGCGATTGCTGCTGCAAAAGCAATGAAAGCAGGGTGCTTCCATCACGTAAGCTCTATCGCGGCAGCCGGTTTGTATCGTGGTGTGTTCCGTGAAGATATGTTTAAAGAAGCGCAAAAGCTTAATAACCCTTACTTGCGCACTAAACATGATTCAGAAGCAATTGTGCGTGAAGAGTGCAAAGTGCCATGGCGTGTATACCGCCCAGGTATGGTTGTTGGTCATTCTAAGACGGGTGAGATTGATAAGATCGACGGCCCTTACTACTTCTTTAAAATGCTTCAAAAAGTTCGTCGTGCAATACCTCAGTGGATGCCAACGATTGGTGTTGAAGGCGGCAGAATGAATATCGTGCCGGTTGATTTTGTCGTTGATGCTTTAGAGTACATTTCGCATGTTGAAGGTGAAGATGGCGGGTGTTTCCATCTAACAGATCCTGATCCATATAAGTTGGGTGAAGTTTTGAACATCTTTGCGAAGGCAGGTCATGCTCCAACGATGGCGATGCGTATTGATGCGCAAATGTTCAACTTTATCCCTTCAATGCTTCGCAACGGCGTTAAGAACTTGCCGCCAGTTAAACGTTTAACCTCGGCGTTCTTAAACGACTTTGGTGTTCCAGAGTCAGCGATGGAGTTCATCAACTATCCAACCAAATTTGATTCGCGTGAAACAGAGCGAGTGCTCCGTGACTCTGGTATCGAATGTCCAGATCTTAAGTCTTATTCCGCACCGATTTGGGATTTCTGGGAGCGTAATCTTGATCCTGACTTATATAAAGATCGCACTTTACGTGGCACGGTTGAGGGTAAGGTATGTGTCATTACCGGTGCGACTTCAGGCATTGGTTTAGCAACGGCAAAAGTCTTAGCGGAAGCAGGTGCGATTACCTGTATCGCAGCGCGTACACTCGACAAGCTTGAAGAAGTTAAATACGAGCTTGAGCAAAACGGCGGTACTGTTTACGCGTACCAATGTGATTTTTCGAATATGGAAGACTGTGATCGTTTTGTTGCTGAAGTTGAGAAGGATCACGGCGCGGTTGATTTCTTAATCAATAATGCCGGTCGCTCGATTCGTCGTTCTATAAACCTTTCGTTTGATCGTTTCCACGATTTCGAGAGAACGATGCAGCTTAATTACTTCGGCTCGCTTCGCTTGATACTTGGTTTTGCTCCGAAGATGCTTGAGCAGGGACGAGGTCATATTGTAAATATCTCATCTATCGGTGTTTTGACAAATGCTCCGCGTTTCTCTTCGTATGTAGCCTCGAAGGCAGCATTGGATGCGTTCTCGCGATGTGCTGCGGCAGAATTCTCAGATAGTAATGTGAGTTTTACGACCATCAACATGCCGTTGGTAAAAACGCCAATGATCGGTCCAACTAAGATCTACGACTCGGTGCCAACGCTAACGCCAGAAGATGCAGCAGATTTAATTGCGAAAGCAATCGTTCATCGTCCGAAGCGTATCGCGACGCGACTAGGTATTTTTGCACAAGTCTTACATGCTCTCGTACCAAAAGCGGGTGAGATTATTATGAATACGGGTTACAAAATGTTCCCAGATTCTGCAGCGGCGCAAGGTAAAGACCAGAAAGCTGATATGCCAAAAGTCTCGACGGAGCAAATGGCCTTTGCTGCGATCATGCGAGGAATTCATTGGTAGCATCCAGCGTATAAGAAAAAAGCCCCTGCCTTGGTAGGGGCTTTTTCGTTTCTGAAAAATAAGCGCTATCTCTTATTGGACAACCAGCCTAGTCGTTGTACCATAAGTCGACTTTGTACATCGCTTGAGGCGTAAAGCGTCTCTGACAAATATCAAAAACGCAATCAACATTTGGAGATAATAAATGAGCGTATTAGTAGGCAAGCAAGCCCCTGACTTTACTGTTCCAGCAGTTCTTGGCGACGGTTCTATCGTAGACGAGTTCACCCTATCTGAAGCTATCAAAGGCAAGTACGGTCTTGTTTTCTTCTACCCGCTAGACTTCACGTTTGTTTGTCCATCAGAGTTGATCGCTCTTGATCACCGTATGGCTGACTTCAAAGAGCGTGGCGTTGAAGTGATCGGTGTTTCTATCGACTCTCACTTTACGCACAACGCATGGCGTAATACTCCAGTTAATGATGGTGGTATCGGCCAAGTAGGTTACACATTAGCTGCAGATATGGCGCACGACATCTGTAAAGCATACGACGTTGAGTCAGAAGGCGGCGTTGCTTTCCGTGGTGCTTTCTTGATTGACAAAGAAGGTTTGGTTCGCTCGCAGATCGTTAACGATCTACCACTAGGTCGTAACATGGACGAGCTAATCCGTTTGGTTGACGCTCTTCAGTTCCACGAAGAGCACGGTGAAGTTTGCCCAGCTGGTTGGAACAAAGGTGACAAAGGTATGGATGCTTCTCCTGATGGCGTTGCAGCTTACCTTTCTGAGAACTCAGACACTTTGTAATTCCTGTTTAAATATGGGAATAAAAAAGCCGAGCATTGCTCGGCTTTTTTGTGCGTCGAAGACTCTTAAATACCGATCTTTTGATCAAGTGGCCAACCCCCAAGTTTTGACCATTTATTGATGATGGTACAAAACAGCTCAGCTGTTTTCTCTGTGTCGTATTTTGCAGAGTGTGCTTCGTGTCCATCAAAAGCGATTCCGGCGGCAGAGCATGCTTTAGCTAGAACTGTTTGCCCAAAGGCCAAGGCCGAAAGAGTGTTGGTATCGAAGCTTGAGAAAGGGTGGAACGGGTTGCGTTTGATGCCTGTGCGTTCTGCAGCAGCAAATACAAAATTGTGATCAAACGACGAATTATGGCCAACTAAAATAGCACGCGTACACCCGGTATTTTTTACAGCGCGGCGTATTGGCGTAAAAATTTTGTCGAGCGCGAGCTTTTCAGGTTGTGCGTTTCTGTAGGGTGAGTAGGGATCAATGCCTGTGAATTCGAGCGCAGACTTTTCAAGGTTGGCGCCTTTAAAAGGCTCAACATTACAATGAACGGTCTCCTTGCAGTACAGTTGTCCGTCACTATTCATGTCTAGTATCACAGCGGCTATTTCAAGTAGAGCATCAGTTTGAGAGTTAAAGCCGGCTGTTTCGACGTCGACAACAACTGGTAAGAACCCGCGAAATCTCGCTGAAATGGAATGAGAATTGCTATCTTGATCGTTATTATGTTCTTGCATTGTGGAATTAGATCCTGACACGCTTTGCCCTTACTACTGTCACTCGCGCAAACGAGTATAACAGAGCTTATTTGAGATTTGGGATCTCCACGGCAAAGAATTGCCTATTACGGCGTAAACGCGCCCAATAACAGATGAATTAGATGTTTAAATATTTATCAATACTCTTAGGTTTAATGCTTTCCTCGGCAACTTACGCTGAACAAGAATTGCGTTACCTTGCTCCTATGGAGCGCAGTGCTTGGTATATCTCCACCAGTATTTTTGAATGCAGCGTGATTCATGATATTCCCCGTTATGGCCAAGGCATTTTCTATCATGAGGCCGGTGAAGATCTGTATTTCTATTCGCAAACCAATTCCAATCCAATGAAGCCAGGCAAGGCTGCTTTGGTCGTAGAAGCTTCAGACTGGAGGCCGGGGCAGGCGATTCGCGACTTAGGCTATGTTGACGTTGTGCAAGGCGATAAGCCTTTAAAAGTAGAAAGTCGTCGTTCACACGATCTAATGAAAGGTCTGTTAGAAGGAATGATGCCTACGTTCACGCGTCAGTCGTGGTATAGCGATGCCTCAGTGCGTTTATCCCTAAGTAGTATCGGCTTTGCCAATGTTTATGAAGCTTATTTAGACTGCATATCATCTTTGCTGCCGGTTAACTTCCGACAAGTCGAGAGAACTCGTGTGCACTTTGAATCAGACAAAGCGATTCTTCTGAAAGAAGATAAAGCGCGTTTAGATATGGTGGTTCTTTATGTTCGCGCCGACAGCAACGTCACTGCGGTCTATGTGGATGGCCACACCGATTCAACGGGGCGTAGGATTTATAATCGTCGATTATCGAAAATGCGTGCCGAAGCGGTGACAGCTTATCTGACAAAAAGCGGCATCAATTCAGAGATGATACAGACTCGCTATCATGGCGAACGCTATCCCGTCGCAGGTAATAAAAACTCAAAAAATAAAGCGAAAAACCGCCGAAGTACCGTTCGTTTAGTGCGCGGAGAGCAGCTTTCTTTGCCTTCAAAAGAAAATCCTGAGGGTGAGCTGAATTAAGTTGTTGTTTTTGGTTGTTTTTCCATCACTCCTTTCTGTAGAATACGCACCCCTTTTTTAATATAAGCAAAATCTATAACAGGTTTTGGGAGCCTTTATGTCGAGTATAAATAAGGTCGTGTTAGCGTATTCTGGCGGCCTAGATACTTCTGTAATCGTAAAATGGTTACAAGAAGAATATAACTGCGAAGTAGTCACTTATACTGCAGACTTGGGACAAGGTGAAGAAGTCGAGCCAGCGCGCGCAAAAGCTGAAGCGCTAGGTGTTAAAGAAATCTACATCGAAGATGTCCGTGAAGAGTTTGTACGTGATTTCGTATACCCAATGTTCCGCGCGAACACCATCTATGAAGGTGAATACCTTCTAGGCACTTCTATTGCTCGGCCCCTTATCGCAAAACGGCTCATTGAAATTGCGAATGAAACAGGTGCAGACGCGATCTCTCACGGTGCGACCGGTAAAGGCAACGACCAAATTCGTTTTGAATTAGGTGCATATGCACTTAAGCCTGGTGTGCAAGTGATTGCGCCTTGGCGTGAATGGGATCTTAACTCCCGTGAAAGCCTTCTTGCTTACTGTGAAAAACACGGTATTGAGATCGAAACGAAGAAAGGTAAATCACCATACTCAATGGATGCGAACCTCCTTCACATCTCATACGAAGGTGACATTCTTGAAGATCCTTGGGCAGAAGCAGAAGAAGATATGTGGCGTTGGTCTGTATCTCCTGAAAATGCACCCGATAAAGCAACCTATATCGACCTAACTTACGAGAAGGGTGATATTACTGAGGTTGACGGGAAAGCGATGACTCCTGCAGAAGTGCTAGCGCACTTGAATGAAGTGGGTGGCGCAAACGGCATTGGTCGTTTAGACATCGTAGAAAACCGTTATGTTGGTATGAAGTCACGTGGTTGTTATGAGACACCTGGTGGCACCATCATGCTTAAAGCACACCGTGCGATCGAATCAATCACGCTAGACAAAGAAGCTGCGCACCTTAAAGACAGTGTGATGCCTAAGTATGCAGAGCTTGTA
>NZ_LWFI01001121.1:0-1865 GCF_001635735.1 Oleiphilus sp. HI0067 | reverse complement strand
CTCCACCCATGGGTAGACGTTTATTTAGCGTGATGTCGACCCCTTTATAGTACGTGGCGAAAGGTTCCAAAAATTTTGCAGCTTTGTAAATTAGATTGTCTTCGACAGGAATGTCGTTGAACTCAGGTTTGATCGTAATAGCTTGGCTTGAGTTCAGTTCAAAATGTAGTTCGTCCCCAAAATCGAGAAGTTGAAAAACTGTTTGAAGTTCATGGTAGCCGTCTGGTCTGCGCCCATTGATATGTAGGAATAGATTTAACTTGGCGGGGGCTGGAAGGCTTAGAGAATGGACCATTGTGCAACTACCAATGTAATACGCGTGTCGTTTTGTTCGATTTTGATTCGGCCAGGTAAGGGAAGGTTTGATACATCGTGGTAGCGATCTAGGTGTATTGTCCAGCCATCTTGTTCAAGTGTAGATAGTAGGCCTTGGTCGTTGAGCGTTTCTTGGGATTTAGATTGCGGTGCTGGAATGCCGCGCAGCCAATAGCGAATTCTTTGTATAGGTAAGGGGCTGCCTAGTAACTCTTTGATTGTGTAGTTAGGGTAGTCTGATCTAACTGGTTCTTGGCCGGGTTCGTTAGCCTCAATCCAGGCGGCGGTGCCTTTCAGTTCGATGGCGCCTAATCCAAAGAATGCAGAACTTAATTCGATTTGGTATTTGTCAGCGTCTTGAAGCCAGTTGTTGATGGCGACACTGAAAGCTTCTTCGCTATTGCGAAAGCCTAGTTTGCCATTAAATTGAAAGGTCTCAATTTGATAAAGCTTAGCGCGGAGTTCTTTTGAGCCGTCGTTTTCGAAGCTTTTATAGCTACTAGAGCAGCTCATCAGTAATAAGCTGAACACTATCGTGAAAGTCCAGCGAGATATGGTTTGAGGCATTTTCTTTTAAGACTCTGAGTTTGTTTCTAACTCAGGCTCTGGTTGGTCTTCGGCAGAGTTTGTAGNGCTATCTTCAGAGTCAGCGTTGGGTTCAAGCATTTCGGGTGCAAGTCTCTGTAGCGTCTCTATTAATACCTTATGATCTGGTTGTTGACGCAAACTGTTGCTCCAAACAGTTCTTGCTTGGTCTTTTTTGTCGAGTGACCAAAGTGCCTCGCCTAAGTGTGCTGCTACTTCTCCGTCTGGATATTTTAAGTACGCTGCACCTAGTAACTGTACCGCTTCTTCGGCTTTTCCTAATCGGAAAAGGACCCAGCCCATGCTATCCATGATGGCTGGATTATCTGGTTTTAGCACAAGCGCCTTGCCAATGAGTTGCGCAGCTTCCTCGAGTCGATCTGTGCGATCAGCCAAGGTATAACCTAGGGCGTTCAGGGCAATCGCATTATTTGGGTTTTGGTCGATGAGGTGGCGCAGGTCTGCTTCCATTTCTTCAAGCCGATCGTCGCCTTCGTAATGCATTGCTCGTGCGTAGACGAGTTGTTCATCATTTGGATGATCAGCAATACCTTTGTCGAGGCTCTCTAATGCTGCGTCACGTTGTTCAAATGTGTTCAATAGCTTGTATTCAATGAGCCATAATCTGACTTCGTTATTTGGCTGTTCTTTGCGCAGGCTTGCAAGTAATTCGATCGCTTCATCTTGGCGATCAAGCTTGGTAAGTATGTAGGCCTGACGTTCAACAGACGAATTGTAATGTGTTCCAGGTGAGACGGCTTTGAAGTAGTTAAGTGCTTCTTCAAGTTGTTCCTGTTCTTCTGAATATCGACCAAGGTAGTAGTTTGCGTCGTTTTTGTGCGCAGGGTAATTTTTCAATTGCTCGAAGACGACAGTTGCTTCTTCTGGTTTGTTAATTTCTAAAAGTAGAAGAGCGTACGAAAGTTTTAAGCTTGGAGACTCAGGGTAATATTCTATAAGTTGAG
>NZ_LWFI01001120.1:0-741 GCF_001635735.1 Oleiphilus sp. HI0067 | reverse complement strand
CAACGTGGTATTAGTCTGTCTGATGATGTGCTGAGCTACATATATGCTAGAAGTTCTCGTAGTTTAGGCGCATTATTGGAGGTTCTAGATAAGTTGGATCATGCCCAATTGCTTGAAAAGCGAAGTATTACAGTTCCGTTTGTAAAAAAGGTGTTGGGCTGGTGAGAGTGTCCTCGTCAAAGTTTAAGGAGAAGCGACAGTGATTCGAGTGGTGTTTAATCAAAAAGGTGGTGTTGGTAAATCTAGTATCACATGTAACTTGGCTGCAATTAGCGCATCCAAGGGGCGTCGTACGTTAGTGGTTGACCTTGATACTCAGGGCAACTCTACGCATTACTTGTTGGGCGTCTCCTCAAGTGAATTGAAACACACCGTCGCAGATTTTTTTGAGCAGACCTTGTCGTTTAATCTTTTCAATAAAGATGCGAGCGAGTTTGTTCATCAAAGCCCTTACGATAATTTATCGGTAATGCCTTCACATCCTGAGTTGGAGTTTCTAGAGCGTAAATTAGAAGCAAAGCACAAGATTTATAAATTAAAGACGGCATTAAGAGAAATGGAGTCTTTCTTCGATGATATTTACATCGACACTGCGCCAGCATTAAATTTTTATACCCGATCGGCGCTCATTGCTGCAGATCGTGTTTTGATACCTTTCGATTGTGATGACTTCTCTCGCAAAGCGCTCTACCAAATCATGGGTGAAATTCAGGATATCCAGGAAGATCATAATGATTCACT
>NZ_LWFI01001119.1:0-1102 GCF_001635735.1 Oleiphilus sp. HI0067 | reverse complement strand
GGCGCAGATTTTCTTATAATTTGTATGGCTTTGAAGCCTGAGCCTAGTAAATAGAGGCATATTGCTATCAAAGCGAGTAAAGATGCGTTCATTTAACTGCGTTAGTCTGAGACTTTCGATTTAATTAATTTTGATTGTCGTTATAATGCGCTGTTTGCGAATACTTGGCAATAATCATTAGAGCTATAAAACATGTTTGAGAATCTTAGCGAAAGGCTTTCCGAAAGTCTTAAAAAGGTCACTGGTCAGGCAAAATTAACTGACGACAACATCAAGGGTACGTTACGCGAAGTAAGGATGGCTTTGCTCGAGGCGGATGTAGCCTTGCCTGTGGTGAAAGATTTTGTTGAGCAGGTTCGCACTAGAGCTCTTGGTCAAGAGGTGATGAGAAGTCTATCGCCAGGGCAAGAATTTATTCGAATTGTTAATGACGAGCTTACGGCTGTGATGGGGGCAAAGTCTGAAGGGCTTAGTCTAAATGCTCAGCCGCCAGCAGTCGTTTTAATGGCTGGTCTGCAGGGTGCGGGTAAAACAACCTCGGTAGCTAAATTGGCGAGATATCTCTCAGAGCGAGAGAAGAAAAAAGTAATGGTCGTTAGTGCTGATGTCTATCGTCCGGCGGCAATCAAACAATTGGAAACGCTTGCTGGTGAAGTTGGTGCTACATTCTTCCCAAGTACAGCGGACCAAAAGCCTGTAGCTATTGCTGAGGCGGCTATTGCTGAAGCAAAGCTTAAATTTATGGATGTGCTGATTGTCGATACAGCTGGCCGATTGGCGGTTGATCAAGAGATGATGGCTGAAATAGCTGACCTTCACGCATCAGTTAACCCTGTCGAAACCTTATTCGTAGTTGATTCGATGACCGGTCAGGATGCTGCGAATACAGCGAAAGCATTTAACGATGCGCTTCCGCTGACGGGTGTTGTTCTTACAAAGACAGATGGTGATGCGCGCGGTGGTGCAGCGTTATCGGTTAGAGCGATTACTGGTAAGCCTATCAAGTTTATGGGTGTTGGCGAGAAGATTGACGCGCTAGAGCCTTTTTATCCTGATCGTCTCGCATCAAGAATTCTTGGAATGGGTGATGTACTCAGTCTTA
>NZ_LWFI01001118.1:0-862 GCF_001635735.1 Oleiphilus sp. HI0067 | reverse complement strand
TACTGAGCGTGGACGCATTGTGAATCGTGCATGGGGTGAAACTTGGGAACAACTTCCGATTCGTCGTAGTGCTGAAGATATAGATAAGAAATTAGCGTCAAAGTAGTTTAATTACTATTAAAAAGCCTGAATCTTTCAGGCTTTTTTCTGTTCCAAATCTCTGAAAAACATTTTCTCTCAATTCTCAAATCCAAATTGTATTTCCATCGTAAGAATACAAAAGGAGATAACTATGCTTTCGTTTTTCAAATCAGACCCCACCAAAAAGTTAAAGAAGCAATACTTGGCGAAACTTGAAGAAGCCATGAAGGCGCAGCGCAATGGCGATATTCGAACTTACTCGCAACTCAGCGTAGAAGCCGACGCCTTAGCAAAGCAATTAGAAGCGTTGGAAGAGAGCAAAAGCTAGCTTGGTTTGATAAGCTAAGGCGTTAACTAAAATAATTATCCTGAGCCTTGCTTATGTCTCAATTCACCCTAAAGATTCGTGTGCGCTATAACGAATGCGATGCGCAAAATGTCGTGTTCAATTCCCGCTATGCGGATTATGCAGACCTCGCCTCAACGGAGTTTCTTCGTGCATCACTCGGGGGCTATCAAGAACTCGTGGCACGCGGATTCGAGAATCAAATTGTTAAGCTTTTAATTGAATGGAAGGCTCCGGCTCGCTTTGATGATGTATTAAATCTTAATGTGTCGGTGGGTCGTATCGGAAATAGTTCATTTACACTTCACACAGAGTATGTGAATGCGCAAACGAATCAAGTATTAGCTACTGCCGAAGCAGTGTATGTGTTTGTTAACGCTGAAGATTTTACGAGTTGTCCAATTCCTGACTTTGTTAAATCAATGTTTGAGCATT
>NZ_LWFI01001117.1:0-1010 GCF_001635735.1 Oleiphilus sp. HI0067 | reverse complement strand
AAGCAGTTACTGGTTTTGCATCTGCTCTTTGATCAAATCACCGATCGTAGTTGGACCAGCTGATTCAATCTGCTTCTCACGAACTTCTTTCATCGCTTGCTTCTCATCGTCAATGTCTTTCGACTTAACAGACAAGTTGATCACGCGATTCTTACGATCAACGTTAATAATTTTCGCTTCTACTTCGTCGCCTTCTTTAAGCTGAGTCGTCAAATCTTCAACACGATCTTGGCTCATTTCAGATGCTTTCAAAGTTGCTTCAACGTCTGCTGCAAGTTCTACAACTGCTGCTTTCGCGTCTACAGACTTAACAGTACCTGTAACGATAGTGCCTTTGTCGTTCGCTTGAACGTATTCTGCGAATGGATCGCTATCAAGCTGCTTAACACCAAGAGAGATACGCTCACGCTCTGGGTCTACAGAAAGGATAACAGTTTCGATTTCGTCGCCTTTCTTGTAGTTACGAACAGCTTCTTCGCCTTGTTCCTGCCAAGAGATATCTGACAAGTGAACTAGACCGTCGATACCACCGTCAAGACCGATGAAGATACCGAAATCAGTGATAGACTTGATCTTACCGCTGATCTTATCACCCTTGTTGAAGTTACCTGAGAACTCTTCCCATGGGTTAGCGTGGCACTGTTTGATACCTAGAGAGATACGACGACGCTCTTCGTCGATATCAAGAACCATAACCTCAACTTCGTCGCCCAATTGAACAACTTTAGATGGGTGAATGTTCTTGTTAGTCCAATCCATTTCTGAAACGTGAACAAGACCTTCAACACCTTCTTCGATTTCTGCGAAGCAGCCGTAATCAGTAAGGTTAGTAACACGTGCAGTAACACGAGTGTTCTCTGGATAGCGCTCTTTGATTGATACCCATGGATCTTCACCCAACTGCTTAAGACCTAGAGAAACACGGTTGCGCTCACGGTCGAACTTAAGAACTTTAACGTTGATTTCGTCACCAACATTTACAATCTCGCTCGGGTGCTTAATGCGCTTCC
>NZ_LWFI01001116.1:0-1489 GCF_001635735.1 Oleiphilus sp. HI0067 | reverse complement strand
TTTAGTCTGATCAATAATCACTTCAAACTTCTTCGTCTGAATACCCCAATCATCATTAATATTTGTAAGTTCAGACAGCTCAGACATCTTGGCTTTCAGGGCATCGACTCGTTCAAATAAGGTCTCGATATCTTTTGCGTATAGGCGATATTCAACGGGATTTTTCACCGGTGTACCGTTTTCAATTCGCTTTAAGGTTGCTTGCACATCTGGGAAATTTTCAAATAAATACGCATTTAAGCCCTTAATACTTTGATCGACAGCCGCCAAAGTATTTACATTCACGACAAACAATGTGTAGTTGGGGCTAGCAGGCTCTGGCGTATGAGGCAGAACAAAACGCGGCCCGCCAGCCCCAATGTATGAAATCCAAGAGGTGATCCCTTCAGGACGATCTTCATTCACTTGGAAGTTTTCTTTGATCGCTTCACTAATCTCGCTAGACAACTTTTCAGTCACACTGATATCGGTACCAAGTGGATACTCGAGCTCCATTTTGAAATATAAGCGGTCTGATGGCGGGAAGAAAATTTTTGGCACGTACTTCATCATATAGCCTGCTGCAAATAAGGCTACAACTACAGAGATGATAACGAGGAAACGATTTTTCAAACTGAAGCTCAACACTTTGACATAGATCGTTTGTACCAAGGAGTCTTTCTCAACCGTTTTTTCACTAGGCTTGAGGAAATATACGCACAGCATAGGAATCACAGTCATTGAAATCACCCAAGAGCAAAGCAAGGTAATCGTAACAACTTTGAACAATGAGGAGGTAAATTCGCCGACAGCTGATTCAGCCAAATAGATGGGTAAAAAGGCCGCGCCGGTAGTTAAAGAAGACGTTAAGAGCGATAAACGAAGCTCCGCCGCCGAATCGATCGCAGCTTCAATAGCTTTTTTCCCTTCCTTCATTTGAACCAAAATACTCTCTGACATCACAATGCCATTATCAACCAGCATACCAAGCGCGATAATCAATGCAGCGAGTGAAATCTGATCCAAACCAATATCTATGTTATACATCACTAACAATGCTGCTAGCATACTGGAAGGAATAAGCAGAGAAACGATCAAACCTGTTCTCATTCCGAGCGTAACAAGCATTACTCCTGCTACCACGGCAATGGCCTGCAGTAAGTTAACGACAAAGCCTTTTACCTTTTCATCTACCTCATGTGGAGAGAAATTGACCTCGTTAAAATCCACCCCTATCGGATAGATTGATTGTAGCTGAGCAATATGCTCTCGCACCTGTTTACCTAACTCGATATTATTACCACCCTCTCTCATAGAGATAGCGATACCAATTGCTGGCTCTCCGTTATAACTCACAATAGAAGATCTAGGATCAACGTATCCTGATCTTACCGACGCGATATCCCTTAAATACACAACACTTTTACTACCCGGTATAGGAAGTATTGTGTTTGCAATGTCTTCAACGGATTCAAAATTACCGGATGGTTCTAATTCAATGCGCTCTTCA
>NZ_LWFI01001115.1:0-1687 GCF_001635735.1 Oleiphilus sp. HI0067 | reverse complement strand
GACATAAGGTTTGCAAATAAGTTCCAAGCGCGAATAAAATTCTCGCATTGCTATGTTATTCACACACAAAATCTAAGAAATTTTCTATGTCTTCGCCTGATTCTTACGACGTTCTTATTATTGGCAGCGGCGCTGCAGGCCTTAGCGCAGCTCTAAAGCTAGACTCTAGTTTACGTGTCGCGGTCTTGTCTAAAGGCGAAATATCAAGTGGATCGACGCCCTGGGCGCAAGGGGGCATCGCAGCCGTTCTAGATCAGCAAGATAACGAGCAATCACACATTCAAGATACTCTGATCGCTGGGGCAGGTTTGTGTCACCAAGATGCGGTTGAACAGACTGTAAATGGCGGAAAGGTCAGTATTAAATGGCTGAAAGATCAAGGCGTCGACTTTACTCGCGATAGCGATGCAGAAAACCCTAAACACTATCATTTAACAAAAGAAGGCGGACATAGTCATCGCCGCGTCGTGCACGCTGATGATGCAACAGGTCATGCGATATCTAGTGCCTTGTGCCAGCAAACACTTGCAGCTGAGCACATAGATGTATTTACCAATCGCGTTGCGATCGATCTGATTACACATAAAAAGCTCTTTCTACCCGGCAATCGATGTGTCGGTGCTTACGTTCTTAATCGAGAGAATGGTGAAGTTGAACTGTTCCGAGCTCGATTTGTCATCATTGCAACTGGCGGCGCTTCGAAAGCATACCTGTACACCAGTAATCCAGATGGCGCGAGCGGTGATGGTATTGCGATGGCGTGGCGAAGTGGTTGTCGCGTAGCCAACATGGAGTTCAATCAATTCCACCCGACATGCCTATACCACCCACAAGCGAAGACATTTTTGATCACCGAAGCCGTGCGAGGTGAAGGCGGTCACTTGCTCTTGCCAAACGGCGAGCGTTTTATGCATCGCTTTGACGAACGCTTAGAACTCGCACCTCGCGACATCGTAGCGCGAGCTATTGACCATGAGATGAAACGCCTCGGTGCTGACTGCTTATATCTTGATATTAGCCATAAAGACGCAGACTTCATCAAAGCTCATTTTCCAACGATATACGATACCTGCCTTGGATTTGGTATCGACATAACCAAAGAACCCATCCCTATTGTTCCCGCGGCACACTACACATGTGGCGGCGTGATGGTCGATCATCGCGGCAGAAGTGACGTTAACCAGCTTTACGTTCTCGGTGAGGCTTCATTTACTGGTTTACACGGCGCCAACCGAATGGCGAGCAACTCCTTATTGGAGTGCATTGTCTATGGGCATGCAGCAGCAGAAGATATCAACAAGAAAGCGAAATCTATTCCTGAACCACCAGAGGCGCCGGCTTGGGATGAATCACGCGTAATCGACTCTGACGAGGATGTCGTAATCTCGCACAACTGGGACGAACTGCGCCGTTTTATGTGGGACTATGTTGGCATTGTTCGAACAGACAAACGTTTGCAACGTGCAAAGCATCGTGTCGATTTACTGCATCAAGAAATCCTCGATTACTACAGTAATTTCTCGGTAAATAACGACCTTCTAGAATTACGCAACCTAGTAACGGTAGCGGACCTCATTATCTGCTCGGCGATTCAAAGAAAAGAAAGTCGAGGTCTGCATTACACGCTTGACTATCCATCTCTGCAAAGCGAAGCGAACGATACCGTTCTTACGCCAACGAATTTCTC
>NZ_LWFI01001114.1:0-1592 GCF_001635735.1 Oleiphilus sp. HI0067 | reverse complement strand
GTTTGCACCTCTTTCATCAATTTTTTAACGCGATCTGAATACTCAAAATCCATGCTCTTTGCCTTCAGTGATTCTTATTTACGTGGCAAGCAGTTTAAAAACCGAAATAAAATCATTGAAGTTTATTTTATTTATATCGTTAAATAAAAATTAGTGATACTAAGTCAAATATTGAGGCTTCTCAGATGCTGTTGAACAAAATTGATATGAACCTATTTATCGTGCTCGATGCGATCTATAGCGAACGCAAGCTCACCAAAGCAGCAGAAGTGCTTCATATTACGCAGCCTGCAGTCAGTAATTCTCTTGCGCGCTTACGTGCGCATTTCAATGACGAATTGTTTGTGCGCCAGTCGGGGCAAATGGTCCCTACCCCGCTCACTGAAAACATCATTGAGCGCGTACGAGAGGCCCTCGCCTCACTGCAAAGCAGTCTCAACGAACATGATGCCTTTGACCCATTGCAGTCAACGCGAACTTTTCGTTTCTCAATGAACGACACATCAGAAGCCTATGTATTACCGCGCTTAATGCATGTACTTCAAAAAGAAGCCCCGAATATTCAAATCGAGAGTTACAGTATTCCGCGTAGCGATATGGTGCGCGCGTTCAGCGCCGGTGAGCTCGACTTTGCCCTTGATGTACCCATCATTAACGACAGCAATCTCGTCAATACGCCAATTGCTGACGACCGTTATGTATGCGTCGCACACCCAGAACATCCGCGCATTCAAGGTGATCTGAGCCTCGATCAATACATGAAAGAAGCGCATATTCATGTATCGAGTCGACGAAAAGGAGGTGGCCAAATTGATGCGGTACTTGCTCGATTAGGTCTTCAACGCGAAATTAAACTACGTATTCAACACTCGCGCGCAGCGAGCCCAATCGTCGCGCAAACAGACATGCTCCTCACCATTCCTGAAAGCCTGACACAAGGCACTGAACTACAAATACTCGAACTACCCTTCGCCATTCCAAAGCTAGACTGGCACCTATACTGGGCCCAACGGCATGAGAATGATCGTGCGCATCAATGGATGAGGGAGAGGATATTTGAGGTTTTTGGGGAAGAGTAATATTTGAAAAGCCATTAGGCTGTTAACGGAATGCTCTATTGCTTAAAAACAGCGAAGACAGCCGATCGATAGATTAGATCGGCTATTAATCAAGAATAGTCAAAACCTATTGGCATTCTGAAGGAAGATGCTTTACTAGTAAGTTTTCTCCATAACAACTCCAATATACATTTCCTTCTTCAACATAAGGTTCCAGAACTATGTATTGTTCCTTCCCCTCTTCATTTATGCCAACTTGAGCTCCTATAACACCATTTTCATAGATCGCAATTTGTGAACTTTGGGTTGCATTAGAAATATAGTTTTCTGAATAGCCCAATGTTTGAAGTGACTCAGGCCACGCTTGATTAACCACGGCATATTCTGTTACTTCTTTGCTCACAGCTTCTGCATCTATATAAACTTCTGTATATCGAGCTTTTTGTACATAGTCTTGATATGCAGGTATTGCTACGGCAGCCAAAATACCAACTATCGCAATAGTAATCATCAACGATACCATACCGCCACCAG
>NZ_LWFI01001113.1:0-697 GCF_001635735.1 Oleiphilus sp. HI0067 | reverse complement strand
GATGAGTTTTGTATAGTGCTTACTGATGTAAATTCCAGTGCAGATACCAGTACTGTCGCGAACCGCATTATTGATGCATTGGCAGCACCACATTTTGTACAAAAACATGAAATTTTCGCGGCAGCAAGTATCGGTATCGCGATGTACGATGGCACACAAAATAGCGCGAACGTACTCTTGAAAAATGCCGATGCAGCGATGTACTTGGCGAAAAATAAAGGACGTAATCAATTCGCTTACTTTTCTCAAGAATTAGAAGAAGAAGCAATGATGCGCATTGAACTTGGTGCAAAACTCAAGCATGCCATCGAAAACAAACAACTGATGACATACTATCAGCCGCAATACGGCCCTGCCGGTAAAGAAATCATTGGGTTTGAAGCACTGCTTCGCTGGGAATTAGAAGGCACAATGATTAGCCCAATATTATTTATTTCTATCGCAGAAGAAAGTGGCTTAATCAATGACTTAGGTTTATGGGTCATGAATGATGCTTGTGCTCAATTAAAATATTGGCAAGAGCAATGCGGACTTGATCCTTCCGTTACCATCAGCGTCAACGTTTCAAGTCGTCAACTCGCCTATGACGGATTCATTTCTTCACTTGAATCAGCACTCGAAACGAGTCAAATTTCTCCCCAATGTCTCGAACTAGAGCTGACAGAAACAGCTGTTATGTCGGATCCAGAGCGTTGTG
>NZ_LWFI01001112.1:0-928 GCF_001635735.1 Oleiphilus sp. HI0067 | reverse complement strand
TTAATAGTTCTTCAAGTGAATTGCTGGCGGCGGATAGGCAAGTCGTCTCGCCCCGAGAGTTAGATCCTGTGGTTCTTGAATACGCGAATCAGATAGGTTTACGACATGGCTTAGCAGTAGAGTTTCGGTCGATGGTTTTTAGCGATTCGGCTAGCCAGCTTGTATCCGTCAAGGCTGTTGACAATGCATACCCATTGCTAGGTTCACTTCAGTTATCTGGTCAGCCTCAAGGTAGCAAAGTCGCCTCAGGTAATATAGCAATGCAGTCGCGCCTTAATAATCTGCTTAACGTAAAACTGGGCGATAGCATCGGTGTGGGGGATGCTGATCTACTAGTTGGGCCTGCTCTGATTCAAGAGCCTGATATCGGTTTTAACCTGGGGGATATACAGCCTAGGCTATTAATGCGTCTCGATGATTTGGCGGCGACACAGGTTGTTCAGCCCGGTAGTAGGGTAAAGTATCGCTACTATTTTGCGGGTGATATCGAGCAGTTGCGAGTTTTCGATGATTGGATTGTTGAGCAGCTCGATAATAGTCAGCGTTACGAAGGTGTTGCTGATTCGCGCCCTGCGATTGCCGAGGCGCTTCAAAAAGCAGAGGCGTTTTTATTGCTGTCTTCGTGTTTGGCTGCATTGTTGTCTTCGTTGGCCATATCACTTGCTGCGAGGCAGTATTCTTCTCAGCAAATTCGAAGTGTGGCGATTCTTAAAACACTTGGTCTTACCGGGCGTGAGGTCGTATTAGTGTACGTCCTAAAACTTGGATTTATTGGACTTGTTGTTGTTTGTCTTGGACTTGTTTTAGGCCAGCTAGTTAGTGGTAGTTTATCGTCTGTCATTGCGCCGCTATTGCCTGACGTTGAACTACGTGTTGAATTTGATTTGTCGATGTCTGCCGTATTGGTAGCGGTTTTAGTCACCGTATT
>NZ_LWFI01001111.1:0-23899 GCF_001635735.1 Oleiphilus sp. HI0067 | reverse complement strand
ACGCAAATAGAGGCAAGTTAGCTAATAGGCTTGCCTCTATTGAAACTGCTTGATGCAAGTACTTTTGGTTCTATAGGCAGCCGATTTTTTATTATCGTTAGTCAGTCCATTTCAAGAATTAAGGGAGCACATTGATTTAAGTAATAATATTAAATTTGAGGCTAGGTAAGCAGACCAGATACGTTGAAGTTCGTTTGGCTCATCAAACCCAATAGTATGCACAGCATACCTTAGCTGCGGTATTAGCCATTGAATCTTTCTCGACGGATCATTCTTTTCAATTTGTTGGCTAGCTAACTTTCTTATGTGGCAAACAGATTCATAAGTGCGTTCAAATTGTGTCCCAAGAAATTGTTCTGACAACTTTGGCAGATAATCAAAAGGGTCATCAAACCTAAGTAAAAAATCACTAAACTCATAAGCTAGTTGAAGATCTGCATCAGACTCAATTGGTGTGTAGATGTAGAGAAGGTCGTTCTCAAGTTTGGCGAAATCTTTTAGTACATGTCCGCGATGGGTATGAAAGAAATCGATCAGCCAAACGTTGTCGCGCTCGTCGATAATGACGTTTGCACCATTGAGGTCGCCATGCACGAAGGCAAAGGGGTAGTCTCCAGTGAGCGGAGGTAATTTATCCAACTCTTCTTTGTAGAATTGATATAGGTTAGGTGCCTGTTTATTGCCGGGCAGGGTGATGGGACCTTCGGTAGGGTAATCGCCAATAAGTTCTTCTATCTTACTTTTGACTGATTCAGCCCAGTAAGAATCGAAGCAGTAGTATTCGAGCAGATCGGCTTTATCGTTAGTGGCTGCTCTGTAAAAGCGACCAAGCTGGGTTTCAAATATATCGTTCAGATACTGGTGCAGTTTATCTGTGCTTTCGCCCTGCTGAAAACAATCCTGAAGTGAGCGTGTTTTTCCAGAGCCCATTGAGGCGTAGCGGTATTTGATCGCGCCTAGGTTTTCAGAGTCGGCGTATTGTGCGATCGCCGGTGCATTATTACCAAGAACTTGCTCGATTTGCTCGAAGGCCATTCGTTCCTTAGCCATCAAGTCACGAGGGCCAATTTTGATAACGTGAGGGGCTTGTTCATGGCTATGCATGTCAATGCTGTTGGAGCCTGCGACGAGATTACCAGAAAATCCACCATCGAGAATTTTCAGAGAAAGCTGTTGGCAATCTCTAAATAGATAGCGAATCAAAAATTCATACTCGGGATCGAGATTCATCTCGCCAGACGTTTTGATCGTGAGTGATGTGTCTATTGATTTGTTAGTTATGGTGGTTCCGGTGCCACCTAGGAAGCGAATAAATTCGCCGATGCTATTAACGACTGTTGCACCCACCAAACGCTCTAATTGTTGTAATGCCAAAAAGTGTTGGCTGCGAGAAGAACTAGCGGTGAGGGCACTGCAAATAGCGATCTCTGCCTTCGGGTATCTAGTTGCTAGTTCGTAGGCTAGGAAAAGGACCTTTGCCTCAGTCCATACGCCTATGATCCCAATACGAAGCCTGTCAGTATTGGCCTTATCAAACTCGTCCAAAGTTGCTTTTAATTCAGTGCCCTCAAAATCGTTGAGCGTGGTGCTGTTAATGATTGTAGATTCGGAAGAGCTGGCACTAAATATAAAGTCGGCGCCTTTAGTATTTTGAATGCAGTGCGGTTTGAACTGGGCTAGGTGACTGGCCTGATCCGGGCAATCTGGATTATGCCAGTCCCGAATATGAATTGTGTTTAGCTGGTTGCTCGGTTGAGCATTCGCCCAATCCATAAAACGACCGATAGGGCCTGTATCGATATCTTCGCCGATTAAGCGCTTTGATTCTTCGTGGCCGACATGTAGTTGGTTTGGGAGTGGTTCACCCGAAGCAAGAGGCTTCACGAAATCGTTCTGTAAACACTGAGTAATAAGTACAGCTGACATCCTTTATCTACTCTTTAGTATTATTCTAGATTTATTGTTATATGGCCTTCCAAGCCTGAGCAAGAACATAGCATTCTTGGTCATAGGTTTCTATAGAGTTGGGTCTCGCGTCTCGAACGTACTGGATAGCTTTTACGGGGTTTATCCCTAGTTCAGTTAATATACGTGCTGCCAATAGGCCTGTTCTGCCTAGTCCGCCGCGGCAGTGAATAACAAAAGAATCACCATGTTTGAGAGCTTCATATAATTGCGCTTTGTTTTCTGCCCAAGTGGCTTCGAAGGTGCTATCAGGTACTTGCATATCTTTAATGGGTATATGTAACCAGTTAAGTTGTGAGTTTTTGAGCGCCGTAGGAAATTGAGTTACGCCAAGAATCTCAAATTCGTGCGTTTCCATTAGCGTGATAAGCGTTTTGCCGCCCCAGGCCAAGATCGCTTCTATATCTGTGTTTAGATCACGCTCCCATCTGCCTCCATATAATCCGTCGCAAATTTTACCGGGGCAGAAGGTTAAACCAATTTTACCTTTGGCGTTTGGAGGGTGTATTTCATCAATTCGAAGGGGGTGTGTTTTACTCGTTTTAATTTCGTTTGGTCGCTGTTGAGTTTCGAGTTTTGCACGAAGGTGTTCGAGAGGGCTCCAAGCGTTTCGTTCATGATCGAAAAAGCTCCAAAACTGCCATGCATTGCTAGTGCTATTGGCTGCGATAGGCATCGTATTCATTGCCGAGTTTATTGAGGTGTAGGTCGTTAAATCACCCTTAACTGTGCCATCGGACAGTAATTTCATATACACGCACTTATTACCTATTTTGGCTGCGATCGTTAGCGGTGAAGCGATAAGCTCGTTTGCAAAAAGGTCTTGGGTTTTTATGGGTGTCAGTTTCATAGGTGAAGAGTTTGGTAATGAAGGTATAAATAATGTGCTAGTCCGTTTGCTCCGCAACTTTATGTTGAAGGCACTATAAGGCCAAAGTCTAGATTACATCTTATCGAGTATGAAGAAGAGAGCACCATTTTGCAGGATCTACTAGAAAGTTTGATCTTACCGATGTTTTTATGGGGCTTGTTTAGAGCATAGAAATAAAAAAGCCCAGTTAAAAAACTGGGCTTTTGAAATAATTGGTGGCTACACCTAGATTCGAACTAGGGACCCCATCATTATGAGTGATGTGCTCTAACCAACTGAGCTATGTAGCCATTTGAGTCTTAGGACTTAGCGGTAGCCCTGCTCAAGAAGGCGCGTATTTTCTTGCTTTTACCTTGTTATGTCAACAGCTAAAAGTAAGAAAAATACATTATTTTTCTTACTTAAGTTTTTGACTAAACATTGAAGCGGAAGTGCACAACATCGCCGTCTTGAACGATGTAATCTTTTCCTTCTAAGCGCCATTTTCCGGCTTCTTTCGCACCGTTTTCACCGTTGAATTCGATATAGTCGTCATATGCGACTACTTCAGCTCTAATGAAGCCTTTTTCGAAATCTGTGTGTATCACGGCAGCTGCTTTTGGCGCAGTGTCACCGGCTTTCATTGTCCATGCACGCACTTCTTTTTTACCAGCAGTGAAGTAGGTTTGTAATCCTAGTAGTTCGTAGCCTGCACGAATAACACGATCAAGGCCTGGCTCTTCCATGCCTAAGTCTGCAAGAAACTCATCACGCTCTTCATCTTCTAGCTCTGAAATTTCAGCTTCTAACTTATTGCAGATAGGTACAACGACAGCGTTTTCTTTTTCAGCGATTTCGCGCACGGCATCGAGGTGTGGATTGTTCTCAAAACCGTCTTCATCTACGTTAGCGATGTACATGGTTGGCTTGATCGTTAGAAGACATAGCTCTTTGATGGTTTTAAGTTCGTCCTCATCTAAGCCTAATGCGCGAACTGGCAGACCTTCGTTGAGGTGAGGGAGTAATTTGCTCTCTAAAAGCGCTAGTGCTTTCTTAGCATCTTTGTCGCCACTTTTAGCTGTACGCGTGTAACGCTTTACCGCTTTTTCTACGGTATCTAGGTCGGCAAGAGCAAGCTCTGTGTTAATAACGTCAACGTCAGCTTGTGGGTTAACTTTTGCTGAGACGTGCACAACGTTCTCATCTTCAAAGCAGCGTACTACGTGCGCAATAGCGTCTGTTTCACGAATGTTGGCTAAGAATTGGTTACCTAGACCTTCACCTTTAGAGGCGCCTTCAACAAGCCCTGCAATGTCGACGAACTCCATTGTCGTTGCGAGTGTTTTTTCAGGTTCGACAATGGCTGATAGTTTGTCCAGTCGTGGGTCTGGCATGGCGACTACGCCTGCATTGGGCTCGATCGTACAGAAAGGGAAGTTCTCTGCGCCGATACCAGCTTTAGTTAATGCATTGAATAGCGTTGATTTGCCAACGTTTGGAAGTCCTACGATGCCGCAGTTAAAACCCATGGTCTGAATCCTAGTGTGTCTGGTCTTAAAAAATTGGACGTATTATATAGAGAAGGGCGAGGGTGGTCACCTTGTTGGGTGACAAAGATACGATGTTTAACTTGCTTTGAAGCTATGCAGTGCGTTCATTGCTCGAGCGGTATCTCCAGAAATGATCTCTGGCAAATATCGACTCGCTTCGTCGATGACTGCAGTGAGTTCTTCTGTTTCTTTTTTACCAAGTTTTCCGAGTACATGGCCGGTTACTTTACTTGCGTGGCCTGGATGGCTGATGCCGAGTCTTAGTCGTGAGAATTCTTTATTGCCGCCAAGTTTGGCGATGATGTCTCTAAGTCCGTTTTGGCCGCCGTGTCCGCCGCCTTTTTTAAGTTTCATTGCCCCCATTGGAATATCGAGCTCGTCATGTGCGACAAGAATTTCTTCTGGCTGAATCTTAAAAAATTGAGCAATCGCTTGAACGGCTTGGCCGCTGCGATTCATAAACGTAGTGGGAACTAAGAGGTGGATATCTTTTCCTGAGAAGTTGGCTTTACAGTAAAGGCCGTGGAATTTCTTCTCTGGTTTGAGGGTTTGAAGCGCTTGTTGTGCAAGCGCTTCTACAAAGATGGCACCCGCGTTATGGCGGGTATTTGCGTATTCGGCTCCGGGGTTACCTAAACCGACAATCAGCTTGATCTGTTGAGTCATGGCTGAATGTGCATTCCCTAGCTGGTGCCAACGTAATAAGCTCCGGTGGGGGCTTATTCGTCACCTTCGCCTTCAGCTGCAGCATCTTCTGCTTCGTCAGCAGCAGAGCCTTTCGGCTTGTGTACAGATGCAACAGAAAGGTCGTGATCTTCACCTTGCTGAAGTGCAGCAATCGTTACACCTTTAGGAAGAACGATGTCTGAAAGGTGAACGATTTGGTCCGCTTCAACTTCAGTCATGTCAACTTCGATGAACTCAGGAAGATCTGCTGGAAGACAGATAACTTCAACTTCAGTCATTTGGTGCTGGATCTTGCCGCCGCCAAGTTTAACGCCTACACATGCTTCTTCGTTAGTGAAGTGAAGTGGTACGTTAACGTGGATAGCTTGGTTTTTAGTAACGCGCTGGAAGTCAGCGTGCATTACTTCATTCGTTGCTGGGTGGCGTTGAAGATCTTTAAGAATTGCATTCTCTTCTTTACCATCGAAAGCGATAGTAAGGATGTGAGAGTAAAATGCTTCTTCTTCTAGTGCGCGGCGAAGTTTGTTCGCAGCGATAGAAAGAGAAACAGGCTTCTTAGACTTTGTGCCGTATAGGATTGCAGGTACTTTGCCTTCTAGACGACGCAGGCGGCGGCTCGCACCTTTCCCCTGGTCTTCGCGAAGTTCTGCTTCGACAGTAAATAAATCACTCATTATTGATTCCTCAATAAGCGTTGAAACAAGTCCGCGACCAGACTCATAACACGCATTTTAAAACGAAAAAAAGCACTTATGTGCTTTTCGATAGTTTGCCTACGCCCTTGAAAGGAATAGGCAAATTTTTCTAACGCGCTGCTTCGTTTAGTCGAAGAGTGCGCTAATTGACTCTTCATTGCTGATGCGTCGAATCGACTCAGCAATTAGGCCGGAAATCGTAAGGGGGCGAATCTTACCACATTTTTCAGCGTTGTCACTTAATGGAATGGTGTCTGTGACAATCAATGCGTCCAATGTGCTGTTTTCGATGTTTTTAATCGCTGGGCCCGACAAAACTGGGTGGGTGATGTAAGCGTAAACTGCTTTTGCGCCATTCTCTTTCAATGCTTCTGCGGCTTTGCATAGCGTGCCTGCCGTATCAACGATGTCGTCGATGAGTAAGCATGTTTTGCCTTTTACATCGCCAATAATGTGCATTACTTGAGAAACGTTCGCTTGAGGGCGACGTTTGTCAATAATTGCTAAATCTACATCGCCAACGCGCTTAGCCATTGCGCGTGCGCGAACAACACCGCCAACGTCTGGGCTGACAACGATAAAGTCTTCTTTAAAGCGCGTCATGATATCGTCGACCAGAATAGGTGTTGCGTAAATGTTGTCTACTGGAATATCAAAGAAGCCTTGAATCTGATCAGCGTGCAGATCAACAGTCAATACGCGGTCGATGCCTGCGCCAGTGATCATGTCAGCCACAACTTTTGCTGTAATCGGTACACGCATTGAACGCACACGACGATCTTGTCGTGCATAGCCGAAGTAGGGAACAACCGCTGTAATACGGCCTGCAGATGCGCGACGTAATGCGTCGGTCATGACCACGAGTTCCATAAGGTTGTCGTTGGTTGGGTTGCAGGTTGGTTGGATGATAAAAACGTCTTTACCGCGAACGTTTTCGTTAATCTCAACAGCTACTTCGCCGTCGCTGAATTTAGTGACTTTAGCGTTACCGAGAGGTAGGCGTAAATTGTCGACAACTTTCTGTGCTAAATCACGGTTTGCGTTGCCGGTGAATACCATCATTTTAGACATGTGGGTAGCTTACCTCGTTTCAGAGCTGCTTGTGGCGATCAATGTTTGGCTTATATATGGGTATTGAATAATGGCTGGGGTAGGAGGATTCGAACCTCCGCATGACGGGATCAAAACCCGTTGCCTTACCGCTTGGCGATACCCCAGTAATCTGTACCTAAATAAAGTCTGCAATATAGTTCAATTTTGAACTTTTACCTTGAGTAATCCTTTGCGAACGTCTCAACTTCATTTAGCTTTTGATGAGCAGGAGAGAGTGAAACTCCCTTGGCTATAAAGCCCTTGAATTTGGCGCTAGCCTCGTTCAAAACCTGTCTTGCTTCTGTCTCAGTTGAAAGTCGACAAAAACAACATGCTCCAGTTCCTGTTAGCTTTGTTGGTCCATATTTACTCAACCAATCAATTGCTTCTTTAACAGTAGGGTAGAGCTGCTTAACTAGTGCTTCGCAATCGTTGTGAAGCGTGTTTAGTGCCTGTCCCTCTAAAGCGGGCGCTATTCTCATCTTTGGAGTGTCTCTTGTCAACACTTCATTTGAAAAAATTTTTACCGTGCTAATGTGTGCTTCTGGTGCTAGTACAACATACCAACAATCTGGTGTTTTTATAGGCGATAATTGCTCGCCAATGCCTTCTGCCCATGATGTTTTTCCGTTTACGAATACTGGAACATCGGCACCTAATTGAATCCCTAAGTCGCAAAGTTTTTCGTTGCTTAAATTGCATTGCCATAAGTAATTTAAAGCAATTAATGTCGTCGCTGCATCAGAGCTGCCACCGCCCACACCTCCACCCATGGGTAGACGTTTATTTAGCGTGATGTCGACCCCTTTATAGTACGTGGCGAAAGGTTCCAAAAATTTTGCAGCTTTGTAAATTAGATTGTCTTCGACAGGAATGTCGTTGAACTCAGGTTTGATCGTAATAGCTTGGCTTGAGTTCAGTTCAAAATGTAGTTCGTCCCCAAAATCGAGAAGTTGAAAAACTGTTTGAAGTTCATGGTAGCCGTCTGGTCTGCGCCCATTGATATGTAGGAATAGATTTAACTTGGCGGGGGCTGGAAGGCTTAGAGAATGGACCATTGTGCAACTACCAATGTAATACGCGTGTCGTTTTGTTCGATTTTGATTCGGCCAGGTAAGGGAAGGTTTGATACATCGTGGTAGCGATCTAGGTGTATTGTCCAGCCATCTTGTTCAAGTGTAGATAGTAGGCCTTGGTCGTTGAGCGTTTCTTGGGATTTAGATTGCGGTGCTGGAATGCCGCGCAGCCAATAGCGAATTCTTTGTATAGGTAAGGGGCTGCCTAGTAACTCTTTGATTGTGTAGTTAGGGTAGTCTGATCTAACTGGTTCTTGGCCGGGTTCGTTAGCCTCAATCCAGGCGGCGGTGCCTTTCAGTTCGATGGCGCCTAATCCAAAGAATGCAGAACTTAATTCGATTTGGTATTTGTCAGCGTCTTGAAGCCAGTTGTTGATGGCGACACTGAAAGCTTCTTCGCTATTGCGAAAGCCTAGTTTGCCATTAAATTGAAAGGTCTCAATTTGATAAAGCTTAGCGCGGAGTTCTTTTGAGCCGTCGTTTTCGAAGCTTTTATAGCTACTAGAGCAGCTCATCAGTAATAAGCTGAACACTATCGTGAAAGTCCAGCGAGATATGGTTTGAGGCATTTTCTTTTAAGACTCTGAGTTTGTTTCTAACTCAGGCTCTGGTTGGTCTTCGGCAGAGTTTGTAGTGCTATCTTCAGAGTCAGCGTTGGGTTCAAGCATTTCGGGTGCAAGTCTCTGTAGCGTCTCTATTAATACCTTATGATCTGGTTGTTGACGCAAACTGTTGCTCCAAACAGTTCTTGCTTGGTCTTTTTTGTCGAGTGACCAAAGTGCCTCGCCTAAGTGTGCTGCTACTTCTCCGTCTGGATATTTTAAGTACGCTGCACCTAGTAACTGTACCGCTTCTTCGGCTTTTCCTAATCGGAAAAGGACCCAGCCCATGCTATCCATGATGGCTGGATTATCTGGTTTTAGCACAAGCGCCTTGCCAATGAGTTGCGCAGCTTCCTCGAGTCGATCTGTGCGATCAGCCAAGGTATAACCTAGGGCGTTCAGGGCAATCGCATTATTTGGGTTTTGGTCGATGAGGTGGCGCAGGTCTGCTTCCATTTCTTCAAGCCGATCGTCGCCTTCGTAATGCATTGCTCGTGCGTAGACGAGTTGTTCATCATTTGGATGATCAGCAATACCTTTGTCGAGGCTCTCTAATGCTGCGTCACGTTGTTCAAATGTGTTCAATAGCTTGTATTCAATGAGCCATAATCTGACTTCGTTATTTGGCTGTTCTTTGCGCAGGCTTGCAAGTAATTCGATCGCTTCATCTTGGCGATCAAGCTTGGTAAGTATGTAGGCCTGACGTTCAACAGACGAATTGTAATGTGTTCCAGGTGAGACGGCTTTGAAGTAGTTAAGTGCTTCTTCAAGTTGTTCCTGTTCTTCTGAATATCGACCAAGGTAGTAGTTTGCGTCGTTTTTGTGCGCAGGGTAATTTTTCAATTGCTCGAAGACGACAGTTGCTTCTTCTGGTTTGTTAATTTCTAAAAGTAGAAGAGCGTACGAAAGTTTTAAGCTTGGAGACTCAGGGTAATATTCTATAAGTTGAGCAAACACGTTTGCTGCATCTTCTGTTTGCTCACGCTCAATAAGGAGGCTTGCGTATAGTCTCCCAATTGCATTGTTATCTGGAAAGTCGTCAAACGCATCAGCTGAATATTCAAGCGCTTCTTGTTTCTTTCCGCTCTCGTTCAAACAGTTAGCTTTGACGATAGCTGCTTGTTGGAATCGTGGTTGTACTTTTAACACAGCGTCTAGGTTGGCAATCGCTTCATCGCATTGCTTCAAGTTGCGTTGAACTAATGCAATGCTGTACTGCACCTCCCAGCTCTCTGGATATTGTTCAAATAAATCTTTATACAGGGTAAGAAGTGCTTGTTTTCCTTCTTCGCTTTCTTGTGCTGAATTGATAGCAAGTGCTTCAACAGATGTGTTGCCTCCTAGACGCAAAATCTCTGAGGTGTGAAACATTGCTTGCGTGTAGTCTTTGTCGAGAGCGTATTGATATCCAAGCAGTTGGTGTGCGGCGATCGAGTTTTCATCTTCTTCAAGCCAGAGCATTGCCAGCTCTTGAATTGCTTCACCATCTTTGGCGATTTGTGCGGCATTTATTGCGCGTAAAATGACAGCAGGGTCTCGGGTGACTTGTGCTTGATGAATATAATTCACAAGTGTTATGTCAAACTGGTTTCGCTGAGATGCGATTTCAGCAACCAGTAAATCATATAGCGTGTCTTGTTCGACAGAAAAGTCTTGGTAAGTGACGTCTTCTTCTGCTGAATTGGACTTAACCTCTGCGTCAGTCGAGGCTGTGTTTTGTGTGTTGAGAAGGCTCGCACAACCACTAAGAGTGATGAGCGCGCTTAAAACAAATGCGAAGCGAAATGAATTCAAAGGTGTCTCTTTTATCGTTACTAGATGAGGCATAAACGTCGTTATGATGACATACCGCTTAATACTGTCAATGTTGTCGATAAGACATTGTGTAATTCGCATGGAATATTTCTCACGCTCTTTGTAAAATAGGGGTTTAATTCTCAAATTCTGTAATCAATGTCCATCCTTGCCTTTGGCATAAATCATAAAACAGCTCCCATAGAGTTAAGGGAGAAAGTTGCTTTCGACCCTTTGGCGCTTATGGATGCCTTGTCGTCTTTCGTCGCGCAGCATCAGGTGAGCGAGGGCGTTATTTTGTCTACGTGTAACCGGACGGAGATATATTGTTCGGTTGATGGCGGTTACGGAAAACGTGATGTTTCAGATTGGCTCGCGAAATTTCACCACGTTAATGTCGACCTTATTGAGCGAAATTGCTTCTGTTATGGCAACGACGATGCAGTGCGACACGTTATGCGTGTGGCGGCAGGGTTGGAGTCACTTGTTTTGGGTGAGCCGCAGATCTTAGGGCAGCTCAAATCTGCGTATGCTAGTGCGCTTGAGGCGGGCTCAGTTACTGGGCGGTTGGGGCGTCTCCTTGAAACGAGTTTCTCGACGGCTAAACAGGTGCGTACAGAGACGGCGATTGGCGAGAGTGCAGTATCGGTTGCAGCGACGTCAGTGGTTTTGGCAAAGCAGTTATTTGGTCAGTTGAGTCAGAGCAAAGCGTTGTTGGTCGGAGCGGGTAAAACAACTGAGCTTGTAGCGAAACACTTACGTCAAGCTGGCATTAAAGACTTAACTATTGCGAATCGTACTTTGGCGCGTGCGCAAGATTTGGTAGATGAAGTCGGTGGTCAAGCAGCTTTAATAGGTGATATTCCTGATTTGTTGGTCGATGCAGACATTGTTATTTCCTCTACTGCGAGTCCACTGCCAGTTCTAGGTAAGGGCGCTGTTGAGCGTGCATTAAAGTTAAGGAAACATCGGCCGTTTTTCATGGTGGATATCGCGGTCCCTAGAGATATCGAACCGCAAGTGGGTGAATTGGCGGATGTGTATTTATATACGGTTGATGACCTTGCCAATGTGATTGATGAGAATAAGCGTTCGAGAGAAAGGGCTGCTGACGATGCCGAGTCGATTATTAACGCTGGAGTACGCCGATTTACGAGTGATTTGCGTATTTCAAAAGCGGGGGACGGCTTAAGACGATTCAGAGCGCATGCTGAAAATATCCGCCTAAACGAAGTAGAAAAGGCGGTTAGTGCTTTGCAGCAAGGAGCTGACCCTGAGAAAGTCGTGAGGAGTTTGTCTCGAACTCTCACGCAAAAGTTATTGCACGAACCGACCGTCTCTGTTCGTGATGATGCTGCAGCCGGAAAAGCTGAAACGGCACAGTTGTTATTGAATTTATTTAAACTTGATGAAGAGTAGCGTTGCTACACTTCTCGTACTTTATTTTTAGTGAAACATATATATGAAAGAGTCTTTGCTACTCCGTCTTGAAGAAATTACGGAGCGATATGAAGAGTTGGGCGCGTTGTTGAGTGACCCAGAAGTGATTTCTGATCAAGATAAATTCCGTGCCTACTCCAAAGAATATTCAGAAATCGAGCCTGTCGTGCAGTGTTTTGCTCGCTTTAACCAAGCGAAAGATGATATTGAAGAGGCGAAGCTGTTGATGGAAGACGGTGATGCCGAGATGCGAGAAATGGCGCAAGAAGAGTTAGGCGAAGCTGAGAAAAGTATGGAGGTCTTATCGGATGAGTTACAAATGCTCTTGTTGCCGAAAGACCCGAATGATGGCAATAACGTGTTTTTGGAAATTCGTGCCGGTACAGGCGGTGACGAAGCTGCGATTTTCTCAGGTGACTTGTTTCGCATGTACTCTCGTTATGCGGAGCAAAAGCGTTGGAAGATTGAAGTTGTAAGTGAAAGCCTTGGTGAACATGGTGGTTACAAAGAAATCATTACGCGTGTGATTGGTGATGGTGTCTATGGCGCGTTGAAGTTTGAATCCGGTGCGCACCGTGTGCAGCGCGTTCCTGAAACTGAATCGCAAGGTCGTATTCATACGTCAGCATGTACGGTTGCGGTTATGCCTGAAATCGAATCTGTTGATGATGTTGAGATTAATAAGGCTGATCTTCGAATTGATACTTTCCGTGCATCGGGTGCGGGTGGTCAGCACGTCAACAAAACTGACTCTGCAATTCGTATTACTCACTTGCCAACAGGCGTAGTTGTTGAGTGTCAGGACGAACGTTCCCAGCACAAAAACAAAGCTAAGGCGATGACCTTGCTTGCGTCTAAGTTATTGAGTGCAGAACAAGAGGCGGCTGCAGCTGAGCAATCGTCTCAGCGCAAGAGTTTGGTAGGCAGTGGAGATCGTTCAGAGCGAATCCGAACATATAACTATCCGCAAGGGCGTGTCACGGATCATCGCATCAATCTTACCTTGTATAAGCTTGCTGAGGTGATGGAAGGTGATCTCGGGACTGTGATCGATCCTTTGTTGCATGAGCATCAAGCCGAGCTTCTTGCGAGCATGAATGACGCATAAATGAGTGCTCAGATAACAATAGAGCAGGCACTCGCAATGAGTGCCGATATTCAAAGCGAAACACCTGAACTTGATGTCCAATTGTTGTTAGCGCATGTCTTGCAGGTAGAGCCAAGTTATTTTCGTACTTGGCCCGAAAAGTCCCTCAGCGTAGAGCAATCTCAAACCTACCGTCATTTATTGCAAGAGCGTCTTAAGGGGCGGCCTGTCGCACACCTGACGGGTAGTCGAGGTTTCTGGACGCTCGATCTTATTGTTAATGAAAGTACTCTCATTCCTCGTCCTGATACCGAATGCTTGGTTGAAGCGGCGTTAGACTTATTTGCTGATGTTGAGGCAGCGAGTGTACTTGATCTAGGGACGGGTACGGGCGCCATAGCACTAGCTCTAGCAAGTGAACAGCGAAATTGGACTGTGCTAGGTTCAGATCTACAGTCGGATGCGGTTCTTTTAGCGCGCTCAAATGCAGCTAAAAACCAAATTCGAAACGTCGATTTTGTTCAAGGCTCATGGTTTGACCCGATCGATAAAGATGCTCAGTTTGATTTGATCGTGAGCAATCCACCTTATATCGACGAGAATGACGTCCATTTGTCTCAAGGTGATGTGCGATACGAACCCTTGTCAGCGCTTGTTGCGGCAGAGCATGGTTTGTCTGATATAAAGCTTATTTCGAAATTAGCAAGATCTCACCTTAAGAACGGTGCGTGGCTGATACTTGAGCATGGTTATGATCAGGGAGATGATGTTCGACGTATTTTGAGTCAGTTTGATTACGAGAGTATCGAAACTCGGCAGGATTACGGTAGCAACGACCGGTTCACGATCGGACGATTCTATGGATAAGGCTTCTATGGATAATAAAATGAATGATGAGGCTTTGTTGCGGTATAGCCGACAGTTAATGCTACCGGGATTTGATGTGGCAGGGCAGTTAGCTTTAAGCAATGCGCGTATCTTGATTATTGGGGCTGGTGGCTTGGGGTCTCCTGCGGCGTTGTATCTGGCTGCCGCTGGCGCGGGGCGACTTACCATTGTGGATGACGATATCGTTGAATTGAGTAACTTGCAGCGTCAGATTGCGCATGGTGAGTCTGCCATAGGGCAGTCAAAAGTTGTGTCTGCGAAAGATAGTCTCAAGGCATTGAATAAGCATTGCGAGGTTATTGCATTAGAACAAAGGTTTGTAGAGTCTGATTGGGCGGAAAAGCTTTCTGAGTTTGATGTGGTGTTAGATTGTAGTGATAACTTTGAGACGCGCTTTTCAGTAAACCGCCTTTGCGTGAAATCGAAGGTTCCGCTAGTTTCAGGTGCTGCAATTCGTATGGAAGGGCAGTTGGCGATATATGATTCTAGAGAGGATGATTCGCCTTGTTATCGATGCTTATATGATGAGCAAGGTAACGAAAACCTTAACTGTTCAACCAATGGTGTGATGGCGCCGCTAGTTGGGGTGATTGGCTCAATGCAGGCTTTGGAGGCTATAAAGCTGGTGTCTGGATATGGTGAGCGCAGTGCCGGGAAATTGTTGATCTATGATGCTCTGTCTTTAGACTGGCGTACCTTGAAATTGCGCAAGGATCCTGAGTGCCCCGAGTGTGCGTAGTTGCGATTGAATAACAAAAAAGCCGGAGATTAAATGCTCCGGCTTTTTTGTTATGGGGTGATGCTAGTTACTTAATCATGAAAATTATTCGCGACGTAATCTGCTAGACGAGATCGTTCAACGCTTGTGAGTGTGATGTGAGCGTAGTGCTCCCAATTTCTCATGCGGTCGATCGCGTAACTAAATCCGCTTGTATTGGCGCTGAGGTAAGGTGTGTCGATCTGCTTGAGGTTGCCGATCGCGACAACTTTAGTTCCTGGGCCTGCGCGTGAGATGAGGCCAAGCATTTGCGCCGCGGTCAGGTTTTGGGCTTCATCAATTAGGAAGAACTTTCCTGAGAAGCTTCTACCTCGCATGAAGCTTGAGCTTTTTATTTTGACGCGATTCTTAAGAAACTCGAGCCCTGATTTTCGCTCAAACTCATTGCCTTCTGGGTTCGCCGCTAAGGTTTCGAGTGCGTCCGTAATTGCACCCATCCAAGGTTCGATTTTGGCTTCTTCTTCGCCTGGTAAAAAGCCTATATCTTCTCCCATCGGAACGGTTGCGCGAGTGACAATGATCTCATCGTAGAATTTATCTTCGTACACAAGTTGTAGCGCTGCAGCGAGGGTTAACAAGGTTTTACCCGTACCTGCATCGCCAGCTATCGTTACAAAATCAATTTCGGGGTCGGTAAGAATAGAAAGCGCGTAGTTTTGCTCCTGGTTACGCGCTTGAATACCCCAGCAATGATAATGTTGCTCGAAATCAGGGAGTATTTCGATCATAGCTTCTTTGCCATTGGTGGCGCGAAGAATGCCGCGAAAGTTTTGTTGGTTATTTGAGTTTGAGTAAATGTGCGTGTTGATCGGCCAATTTCCGACCCAAGGCGCTTTTATGTAATAGATAATGATGGTGCCGACATCTTGAGAGTCCTCGCGTTCGGTTCGGATTTCAACACCTTCAGCTTCCCACATCTCTTCAGTGATTTCTATTTGGCCGGAGAATAGAGATTCATCACCAATGCTTGCTACTTGGTCGTTACGATAATCTTCTGAGATGATTCCACGGACGACAGCTTTGATGCGCATGTTGATGTCTTTCGTGACAAGAACGACGCTTGTATCGGTATTCTCAAAGTCGTCGCGTAACTGTTTAGCGACATCAATGATTTCGTTATCAGCAACCGTTTGTCTATCTTTTTCGAAGGTTTGGAATATAAGCTTCCCGCCTCCGTCTAGGGCAATCCCCTCAGGGAGCTGGTCTATATCTGCTTGTGAAAGGAGTTCGTCGAGATAGCGGTGTGCTTGTCGCGCATTTCTGGCGGTATCTCGTTGGCCACGTTTGTGGCTATCAAGTTCCTCTAAGACGCGAAGAGGGATAAAAACAGTTTGTTCTTCGAATTTAAATATTGATTCAGGCTCGTGGAGCAGAACATTGGTATCAAGTACATAAATTTTACTATCGGTTTTTTTGTTACTTATAACCATCTTGAATTCCTTCGAAGTGAATGTGCATTTAGGTTTCGCGGCCCTCCGAGTTGTTTGCGCGCATCATTAACTTAGTTGAGTTGTTCGACAATAACTTTGAGTAAATCGTAAGTCGTAATGATGCCGCTTACGTCATCACCATGTTTTACAAATACTCTATGAAGGTGTTCGTTCATCATGAGTTTTGATACTTCTGTAATGGGAGTATCTTCAGGTACGGACACTAAGATAGGGGTCATGATGTCGTTAACTTCGACAGGCATATTGGCAAGGCCTTCGAAAATCATCATTCTTAAACGGCGAGCTTCTTGCTGCTCTTCTTCGCTCATTTCAGCTTCGTAGGGAGAGCTCGAGCCATCGAAATGGAATTCTGCAATATCTTTGAGCGTTGCAATGCCGATGATTTTGCCTTCATCGTTCGCAACAGGGCTACCAATAATATCGTTATCGCTTAGGAATTTCTTGAACCGTTCCATTGTCCAAGACTGCGGTACTGACTTTACGTTGGGAGTCATGATGTCTTTTGCGGTGAGCGATTTTACTGACATTATTCTTTTCGCCTTTATACGGTATTTCTTATGACTCAGAGAAAGTGCCGTCCACTGGCACTCATTATCTTACTCTGGGAGCATGACGTTCAGTTCAAGAACCGAACAGTCATCATTTTTATCAAGTTGGACCTGTACTTGGTCTTGATTGATAGATACGTACTTGCGAATAACCTCAAGAATTTCTTTTTGAAGCATTGGCAGGTAATCGGGCTGCTCGCGCTGCCCACGTTCATGAGCAACAATTATTTGTAAGCGTTCCTTCGCGATAGATGCGGTGTTCTTCTTGGTGCTTTTAAAATAATCTAAAAAACTCATGCTGTTGCAGCCCCCTTAAACATACGCTTAAAGAAACCTTTCTTTTCATTCGTGATAAAACGCTGTGGCTTTTCGGCGCCAAGTAAGCGTTCTACAGCATCATCGTAGGCCTGTCCTGCATCAGTTGATTGATCATGGATAACAGGAACGCCTGAATTTGAAGAAGAAAGAACGGATTGTGATTCAGGAATAACGCCAAGAAGTTTGATGGCTAGAATCTCTTTAACGTCATCTACGCTCAGCATTTCACCTTTCTCAACACGGCTAGGGTTGTAGCGGGTTAGAAGAAGGTGCTCTTTTACCGACTCGCCATTTTCAGCGCGGCGAGACTTGCTTTGTAAGATACCTAAAATTCGATCTGAGTCGCGAACCGAAGATACTTCCGGGTTCGTTACGACAATGGCTTCATCTGCGAAATAGAGAGCCATTTGAGCGCCGTGCTCAATGCCTGCAGGCGAATCACAAATGATGAAATCGAAGCGCTCAGAAAGTTCATTAAGAACTTTTTCTACGCCATCTTGAGTGAGTGCATCTTTATCGCGAGTTTGAGAAGCGGGGAGAATGTAAAGATTCTCATTATGCTTATCTTTGATAAGAGCCTGGTTTAGCGTCGCTTCGCCGTTGATTACGTTTACGAAGTCATACACTACACGACGTTCACAGTTCATGATTAGATCTAGGTTACGAAGACCTACATCGAAATCGATAACGACGGTTTTGTGTCCCTTCAGGGCAAGACCTGTGGAAATGGACGCGCTGCTAGTTGTTTTACCTACGCCGCCTTTACCTGAAGTGATAACAATTATTTTTGCCAATGTTCTATTCCCATGTTGCTATGTTGTTTGAAGTTGGGCTTAAGCCTCTTTACTTCTTGCGCTCTTATTCGGCGCTTAATGGGCTCTTTAGAGCTCTAGTTTTTTAAAATTCAGAGTTTGCTCGTCCAAATATACTTGGCAGGGCTTGCCTATGGTTGAGCTTGGAATGTCTTCGCTTATTTTGTATTGCCCTGCGACGGAGACAAGTTCTGCTGCCATGCTTTGGCAGAAGATGCGTGCTTTGGTATTGCCTTTAACCCCAGCTAGCGCGCGTCCGCGCAATGTACCGTAAACATGAATGTTTCCGTCGGCTAGTATTTCTGCGCCGGCACTTACAGAGGCTAGAATGATCAAGTCACCATCTGCTGCGTAAACTTGTTGTCCTGATCGAATAGGATGATGGACAATTTTACTAATCTGTGTTTCAGTTTTGATTTCGACCTTTGCAGGCTCATCTGCTTTGGGTTCCTGCGGCGCAGGTTCGCTAGCTGCTGGAGTGTCTGTATCGATCGCTGCGTTACGTTCTTTTTGTTTGGCTAATATTCCTAAGCCATGATTGCGCGCGACGTCTTGAAGTGATGCGCTGGCGCCTCTTACAGCGATTGCCTTCACTTGGTGTGCTTGGCATATCTCGATGAGACGCTCAAAGTCGAGGCTTGGTTCTTCATACTTCTCTAGGCCAATCACGACAGGAAGGTTTTCAAAAAAACTAGGGGCTTGAGCGACTTTCGCTGCGAGTTCTTCGCTGAATTGCTTTGGTTCAAAGCTGGTGAGCTCTAAGGCAGTCATTGGAGCTAAGGATGCTTTAAGTTTGATGCTTGGCTGAACAGGCGGGTTTTCTGCTGACTTGTGTGCTTCTGGAGCGATGGTTGTGCCTGTGTCCGAACTCATGATTACCCTAATTTTCTATTTTGTTTTTTTGTTTGCAGAGCATGTACTAAATAGTTACTTATTTTGGGTCTGTTTCGCAATAGTCAACAAACAGATTCTGACAGCCCTCTAATGCTTTCGATCATACCATAGAGCCTGAAGCTCATGCTTATGTTAAAAGCTGATTTTTTAGTAATGTGTTGAATTAATTATCGAGGATTTCCACTGACCTCTCAGCTTCGATTTAATAGGTTGTGAGAGATCAGAGCGATGGTCTGGTTTTATTGCTCGGTTTCTGGTTTTGTTTTCGGTAGAACAAGGTTGAGAAGAATGCCCGAGATGGCTGCTAATCCTATCCCTTGAACGACGAAGCCTTCACCGCCAAAGTTCATTCCGCCAATTCCAAATACTAAGGGGATTGAGATAATTGCTAGGTTGCGAGGGTCGTGTAAATCAGCATTTGAACGGGCTATTGTTCCTATGCCAATTGTTGCAATGGCACCAAATAGTAGAACCATAATGCCGCCCATCACAGGGGTTGGAATCGTGGCAAGAAAGCCGCCGAGCTTGCCGCAAAAAGATAAGATAATTGCGAACACTGCGGCCCAGGTCATGTAGATTGGGTTAAATGCTTTGGTTAGTGCGACGGCGCCGCTCACTTCTGAGTACGTAGTATTTGGCGGTCCACCAACCACTGCGGCTGCGGTTGTCGCTACACCATCGCCAAGTAAGGTTTTATGAAGTCCAGGTTTTTTTAGGAAGTCTTTTTTAGTAACGCTGCTAATTGCCATCATATCTCCGATGTGTTCAACCGCAGGTGCAATGGCGACGGGCAACATAAATAGAATTGCGCTGGCATTGAATTCGGGGAGCGTAAACCTTGGATTCGCAAACCAAGCCGCGTTGCTGATTGGGTCAAAACTAACAATTCCACAGAGCAGGGCGACGACATAGCCGACAGAGACTCCAAGAAGTATAGGGATTAAGCGAATAATGCCGCTGCCTAGAAGAGATGCAATGGCGGTAACAAGCAATGCGCTCATTGAGATAAGAATGGCAGTGTTCTGGTTGACTAGCTCTGCTGAACCGTCACCCGTTTTACCGAGTGCCATATTCACAGCGACTGGTGCAAGGCTTAAACCAATTACAACGATAACCGGGCCGACAACAATCGGCGGCAAGACGCGTTCGATGATCTCGGTTCCGCGCCACGCAACAATGCCCGAGAGCAAAATATATACGCAACCTGCGGCCATTAGTCCGCCCATCGTTGAGGCTATGCCCCATGTCTGGATGCCATAAATAATAGGGCCGATAAAGGCAAAGCTGGAAGCGAGAAAAATCGGAATGCTGCGCTTAGTTATAAGTTGAAAGATGAGCGTGCCAACACCCGCAGTAAATAGAGCAACGTTACTATCTAACCCTGTAAGTAAGGGGACAAGAACGAGGGCGCCGAAGGCAACGAACAGCATTTGTGCGCCAATTAGCGCAGTCTTTGGGCTGAATGCATTTTCATCTGACATCGTGAATCTTCCTTTTCGCTATGTTTAGGGTGAGTTGTTGCTACTGGGTCCCGAAGATCTTGTCTCCTGCATCGCCAAGCCCGGGTAATATATATCCTTTGTCGTTTAGCTTTTCGTCGACAGCGGCGGTATAAATTTCCATGTCAGGGTGTGCAGCTAGAACTTTTTCAATGCCCTCGGGCGCTGCAACTAAAAACAAACCAATGATTTTTTTACAGCCTGTTTTTTTAAGAAGGTCAATTGTCGCAATCAGAGTTCCGCCAGTTGCAAGCATTGGGTCTATGATCATTGCTGTTCGATCTTCAATGTCTTTTACGAGCTTTTCAAAATAAGTAACCGGCTCGAGTGTTTCCTCATTTCGATATAGCCCAACGACACTGACCTTAGCGTTAGGCATTAATTCAAAAACACCATCAAGCATACCAATACCGGCGCGTAGGATTGGAACGACAGTGACTTTCTTTCCTTCGATTTGCTCAACGGTTGTCATGCCCGACCAGCATTCAATTTGTTTCGGTTCGAGAGGGAATGATTTGGTTGCTTCGTAGGTGAGGAGGGTCGTGATTTCTTTACTGAGTGCGCGAAAGCTTTTGGTGGAGATGTCTTTTTCGCGAAGTAAGCCTAACTTGTGACGAACGAGTGGGTGTTTGATTTCGATGACGTTCATGCATCTTCCTTTGATTAATACGTAAAAAAAGGGCGCTTAAAACATTAAGAAAAGGGCACATTACTGATTAGCTCTATGCAGTTGTGTGCACGCTCCATATAATGAACAACAGCTTCACAATCATAGTCAAATTTTTCCTTAAGGGAACTCTAAAAGGGAACTCTAAGTTTTATGAGTCAAGACACGCCTAGTTTCGAAGATGGTGTCGAGCAGATTTCGCTTCGAGAATATACCGAAAAAGCCTATCTCGATTATTCAATGTACGTCATTCTTGATCGTGCGTTGCCGCACGTCGGGGACGGTTTAAAGCCTGTTCAACGCAGAATTGTTTATGCCATGTCGGAACTTGGCTTAAAAGCATCGGCGAAGTATAAGAAGTCCGCGAGAACGGTGGGTGATGTTCTGGGTAAGTTTCATCCGCATGGCGATAGCGCGTGTTATGAAGCGATGGTGTTGATGGCGCAACCGTTTAGTTATCGTTATCCATTGATTGATGGGCAAGGTAACTGGGGTTCGGCTGACGATCCTAAGTCATTCGCGGCAATGCGATATACCGAATCAAGATTAGCGCCTTATGCAGATGTGCTTCTTGCCGAGTTGGGTCAAGGTACTGTTGATTGGATGCCTAACTTTGATGGCACGATTGATGAACCAAAAACCTTACCCGCTAGATTGCCGAATTTATTGCTTAACGGCACAACGGGTATTGCGGTCGGTATGGCCACTGATATTCCTCCTCATAACCTTCGAGAAGTCGCGAGTGCATGTATTCATTTGCTGGATGAACCTAAGGCTCAAACTCAAGATCTAATGACGCATGTTCGCGGGCCTGATTATCCAACGGGTGCTGAGATCGTCACTCCGCCGGCAGATATTCAGAAGATTTATGAAACAGGCCGAGGCTCGATCAAGATGCGAGCTGTCTATAACACTGAAAGTGGCGATGTCGTGATCACCGAATTGCCTCATCAGACTTCTGGAGCCAAAGTGCTTGAGCAGATTGCGTCTCAAATGCAGGCCAAGAAGCTACCGATGGTTGCGGACTTGAGAGATGAGTCCGATCACGAGAACCCAACGCGTCTTGTGATTGTTCCCCGCTCAAATCGTATTGATATCGATTCATTGATGGCGCACTTGTTTGCGACGACTGATTTAGAAAAAAGCTATCGCGTTAATCTTAATATGATTGGTATTGATGGTCGTCCTGCAGTGAAAGACTTGCGTACGATCATTAGTGAATGGTTGAGTTACCGTACTGATACCGTTACACGCAGGCTGCAATATCGCTTAGATAAAGTTGAGCGTCGCTTACACTTATTGGAAGGCTTATTGGTCGCCTTTCTTAATATTGATGAAGTCATTCATATTATTCGTACTGAAGATGAACCTAAAGCCGTCTTAATGGCGCGGTTTGGTTTAACTGAAGTGCAAGCTGATTACATTCTCGATACCAAGTTGAGACAGTTAGCACGTCTTGAAGAGATGAAAATCAAGGCGGAGCAAGAAGAGCTCGAAAAAGAGCGTGCTTACTTGCAAAAAGTACTTGGCTCAAAAGCGCAGATGAAAAAGCTCATCAAGAAAGAGCTGCTCGCTGACGCTGAAAAATATGGTGACGATAGACGCTCTCCGTTGGTTGTTCGTGGTGATGCAAAAGCCTATTCCGAAACTGATTTAGTCAGTTCTGAGCCAGTGACCGTCGTGTTATCTGAAAAAGGCTGGGTACGCGCTGCGAAAGGGCATGACATTGATCCAAAAGGCTTGAACTACAAAGCTGGCGATAGTTTTAGTTTGTCGGCAAAAGGTCGTAGTCAACAAGGTGTCATCTTCTTAGATTCTACTGGTAGGGCGTATACGGTAGCAGCACATACTCTGCCGTCTGCTCGAGGCCAAGGTGAACCCTTAACCGGTAAAATAAACCCACCATCTGGTGCAGAGTTTAGAGCGGTGCTAATGGGTAAAGAGGGGCAAAAATTGCTCATGATGAGCGATGCCGGTTATGGCTTTGTTTCAAGCATTGATCAACTTCAAAGTAAGAATAAAGCGGGCAAAGCTGCGATCACATTGCCTAAGAATGCTGAAGTGATGCATCCGATGGTCATCGATGATGTAGAGAGTCAGTTGCTTGCTGCAGTGACTAATGAAGGCCGAATGCTGGTGTTCCCTGTGAAAGACCTTCCTGAATTGGCGAAAGGTAAGGGTAATAAGATTATCAGCATTCCTTCAGCGCGAGCTCAGAGTAAAGATGAGCTGATGACCAATGTTGCGATTTTCTCAGAAGCCGATTTTGTGGTCATTCACTCTGGTAAACGCCACTTGAAGCTTAAATACAGTGATTTGCAGCACTATGTTGGTGAACGCGGACGAAGAGGGCAAAAACTGCCAAGAGGATTGCAGCGTGTAGACCGTATTGAAATTATTAAAACGGGTAAGGCTGACGCTGAGCCAGAAGCAGAGCAGCAAGCAGAATAGTCACTAGAATAAAAGCCGTTGTTACAACGGCTTTTTGTTATCCAAGAATTCATTTTAATCAGAAAGAGATTAGCTTTGAGCGAAATTATATTAATTAACGTGTCTGGTATTGATAAGCCTGGTTTGACCTCAGAAATGACCGCAATCATGGCGCAATACGATATCCGTATTTTGGATATTGGTCAGGCCGTTATTCATGAGCATTTGACCTGGGGGATTTTGGTTGAGGTTCCTGGTGATAAAGAATCAAGTAGTGTGCTGAAGGACTTGTTGTTCCGTATGCACGAACTCGAGCAAGATGTGAGTTTCAAGCCTGTTAGCAAGGAAGAATACGCCCTGTGGGTGGAAGGCAAAGGTAAGGCTAGATACATCGTTACACTCTTATCACGATCTATCTCTGCGGAACAGATTTCTCATGTGTCTGCGATCACCGCTCGTCACGGTTTGAATATCGACAACATTACGCGATTGTCTGGTCGTCCCGCCGTTGAGCAGAGCATTGAACAAACTAAGGCATGCATTGAGTTTTCAGTGCGTGGCACGCCGCCTAACTTAGATGATTTGCGACAAGACTTCCTTGCTATCGGCAACGAGTTAGGTGTGGACATTGCGTTCCAAGAAGATTCAATCTTCCGTAGAAATCGTCGTTTAGTTGTCTTCGATATGGACTCGACTTTGATTCAAGCTGAAGTAATTGATGAGCTTGCGATCGAAGCGGGTGTTGGAGATCAAGTGGCTGAAATTACAGAATTTGC
>NZ_LWFI01001110.1:0-919 GCF_001635735.1 Oleiphilus sp. HI0067 | reverse complement strand
GGAGAGGCCAATGGCGCACAGTTAAAAGCAAAAATACGCGCCGTATTACCGTTAATACGCCAGTGCAGTTCTCTGGGCCAGCGGCGGATTCTCCATTATTACAAAACCCAGCAGGTAATATTGCACTTGGCACTGTGAACAACTGTGGTGCCGGGTACACGCCATGGGGTACGTATCTGACTTGTGAAGAAAACTTCAATGGTTACTTTGGCTCTATCAGTGAAGTGACACCAACAGAAGAACGAGCGCGTTATGGTTTTAATCAATTTGGTTTTGGTTATGCATGGTACGCATTTGATAAGCGTTTTGATTTGAATGACGAAGACTACGTGAATGAGGCAAATCGCTTTGGTTGGATTGTTGAGATCGATCCATTCGATGGCACGCAAAAACCTGTTAAGCGCACTGCACTTGGTCGTTTCAAGCACGAAGCTATTGCGATTAAAGAGCTAGATGACGGTCGCGTTGCTTGTTACATGGGCGATGACCAACGCTTCGATTATTGCTACAAGTTTGAGTCATCGATGGCATGGGAACATGCAATTGCTGATGGCAAGAGCCCGCTAGACGAAGGTACTTTGTATGTTGCTCGTTTTAACGAGGATGGCTCTGGGGACTGGTTAGAATTGTCTATGGATGTTCCAGCTCTAGCGGCTCGTTTTAATGATATGGCTGAGTTGTTAATCAACACGCGCATTGCGGCAGATATTGTTGGTGCAACGCCTATGGATCGTCCAGAGTGGACGACGATAGGCAAAAATGGAGAGGTCTTCTGGACGCTCACTAATAACTCTCGTCGAACTGAACCAAACGCGGCAAACCCTGAAGCACCAAACTCTAATGGCCATATTATTCGTACGACGGACAATGGTTCCGGTAGTTTCTCTTGGGATATTTATATTCTTGCTTCAGATACTGT
>NZ_LWFI01001109.1:0-989 GCF_001635735.1 Oleiphilus sp. HI0067 | reverse complement strand
AGATAAGAACTTCACACCAATTTCATGTTGGCTACCTTCGTTTGGATCAACAAGGTTGCCATTCTGGTCAGCATCATTGGGAGTAAAAGATTCAGCATAGCTATAGTAAGGGCTGATACCGTTTTCGAATTGATACATTAATGCAAAATCAGTATTAACGTCTTCTAGGGTATCGCTATAGCTCGTTGAGTCTGCAGCACCATAGATGCCAACACGATCGAAGCTTTGTTTGACGCGATCATATCGCACGTTCACTGAAGCGATCACATTGCCCGCTCTCATGATGTCTCCGAGATAGAGGCCGATCTGCTCATTGGAGCTGTCACGATATTCCCTTGTCGTTGGAATCGTCGTTGCGCCAGAATACTGGGGATCTAATAGGTTGATCTTCGAGTCTGCCAAGAAAGCACCCGGCAATACTGCGTTTGGGTTCATTGTAATGGTTTGGTAGAGCGCTTCGAGCACTGGATCTCGTGCGCGATCGTCAACGGTGTCTGCTTTGACGTAGTCCAAACCAATTTGTGCATTGTGCTCAAGTCCAAGCCAGTTACCATTGGCTTTCAACGCGAGATTATTTGCGAAGATCTCAAGTTCTTTTTCAGAGGCGTAGTGGAGTCTATATACATCGCCTGGAGCGGTTAGCGGCGGAAGAGTGGGCACTAGTGCTGGCAGGTAAGGCGGGGCAAAAGAGTAACCAATTGCTTGCGTATATTGGTACGTTGACTCGGATTTCCAATATCGTGTGTTGGTCGTCAATGTGAGCATGTCATTCAAATTGTGTTCAAACATCGCAGAGACAGAATTAGACTCGGTTTCATATTTATCGAAATCAGGTTCGCCGACAAAAGTATTAGTATCGATATCTAGCTCAGTTAATGCCGGTAAAGGCGGGGCCGGAAAAGGTGGAGCTGGCGCGTAAAATCCTGGTGTTGCATCCAAACTAGGGATGAATTGCAAGGTAGAGCCCGTATCGTGCTTTTGATGTTTCG
>NZ_LWFI01001108.1:0-1117 GCF_001635735.1 Oleiphilus sp. HI0067 | reverse complement strand
TACAGTGATCAAAATGATCTAGAGGCAAAGTCAGAAGAATTAAAAACTTTGGTAGCATCGACTAATGCAATGCGCACGGCTATGGTCGATTTGGTTGGAGAGATTCAAGATAAGTCGAACAGCGTCTCAAGCGTTAGCGAAGAAATGTTAGGTTTTGCACAAGGTCTTGCTTCGCAGAGTGACGCACAGTTTCAACAGACTTCTCAGATGACGGTGGCGATTGAAGAAATGTCAGCTTCGTTTAGAGAAGTTGCGCAAAGTGCAGCGGGTGCTGCCGTTGCTACATCGCAAGCAACGAAAGCGGTTGAAGAAGGGAATCAGTTGGTTCAAAACTCAGTGAGAAGTGTGCGTTCTCTTGTTGAGGGTGTTGGTCGTACGAGTGAAACGGTCAATAATTTGAGTCGTGATGCAGAAAACATTGGTGAAGTGCTTACCGTGATTGAAGGCATCGCTGAACAAACTAATTTACTTGCCTTGAACGCAGCAATTGAAGCAGCACGTGCAGGCGAAGCCGGTCGAGGTTTTGCAGTTGTAGCAGATGAAGTGCGTGGTTTGTCAGTGAGAACTTCTGAATCGACTCAAGAGATCAAAGACATTATTTCTCGCTTACAAGAGTCTTCCAATAGCTGTGTAGGGGTGATGGCGGAGCAAAGTTCATCAGCAGAGTATGCGGCTGAGCAAACTGAAAGTGCAGGGTGTCGGCTAGATGAAATCGTTTCTGCGATCACAAACATTCAAGACTTGAGTGCAACCATCGCTTCTGCGACAGAACAGCAGGTATCTGTTGTGAATGAAGTGGCTCAGAACGTGAACAGTATTCGTACTCTGAACGAAGAGAGTAATGAGATTGCGCAGCAAACAGATGCGAAAGCATCAGACTTGAACCTAGTGTGTGATCACCTTAATCAGCTAACCAAGAACTTTAAGATTTCATAGACGCTTGGTTTAGCTTCTTAACCTAAGGAACGTCTGAACCTATTCCGTTTGCTCTATTCCATGGCAGCGACTCTTGGGTCAGGCGTATCGTCTTCTACTAGGTCTCTGGCAAACGTGATGGTATTCAGGTCTGGTGTAGAGAGATCTAAGCCTTCAAATATAGACGCCTCGTAAATAGCAG
>NZ_LWFI01001107.1:0-1450 GCF_001635735.1 Oleiphilus sp. HI0067 | reverse complement strand
GCTGAAGCTCGTCCAATAATGAGGACCTTGGCTCGGCCGTTGCAATCGCTGGCAAGGTCTTGAAATAAGAACTCTTCCCTTTTACCGCACGATATAACTGTTTTCTTAATAGCTTCGCTTTGTACTTATCTTGCAGGGGTAGATCTTTGTAATCCGTGGAATCGATTATCTCGCCAACAAGCAAACGTTGGTCGTAAACGTTCGGTAGAAACTTCTTCGCGAGTGTTTGAGCGAAATCTTGAACAAGGCCATGCCCACGATAAAAAAGACGTGCTTGTTGTAAATAAGGCTGCTCGGAACTCGAGACATGAATATGCAATAAGGGGCTTTGTGAATGCTCTGCAATGGCAAGAAAGTCTGTCGGCCAGCGCTCCTGCGTGATTTTAGGAACACCTTCGGAACGTCCCAAATGAACAGGCTGAATAATGAGCACACCCTCATTCGCAAGATGCTCTAATGCCTTGTGCTTTGTTTGTTCTGACGACTGTTGGGCTGCATTTAATTGTGTGCCATCAGGCAAGTCCGTCAGCCATCGATTGCCTGTCTCTGCAATACAGGCAACATCTGATCTTACCTGCGAGACTAGGTGCAATAACGCTAAGCTCGAAACGCCCGGTAAAGGATCATTTGCTAGGATGATTAAACGACCAAGTTGTGGGATACGATCAAGGCTTGCCTGATCATATTCAAGACCGACTCCCGCTTGCTTCACGAGCTCGGAAACCGAGGTATGAAATGAACCCGCAGACGTTTGCGGCGGGACTATTTCACGACTTCCTGCTTGCCGCGCAATGAATGGCAGTTTCAGCATCAAACAAATCTCTAAACAGATTTACGGTAAAGCAAATCCCACACACCGTGCCCTAAACGCTCTCCACGTTTTTCAAACTTAGTAGTAGGTCGGTAGTCAGGCTTGGGAGAATACGAGCCGGTCTCTGCACAATTACTGTAATCAGGTGCTGCATCCATAACCTCAGCCATATGTTCTGCATAAGGCTCCCAGTCTGTTGCCATATGAAACACTCCACCCTCGGAAAGCTTAGTGGCAACCAAAGCAGCAAATTCTGGCTGAACAATACGACGTTTGTGGTGACGTTTTTTATGCCAAGGGTCTGGGAAATATAACTGTAAACGCACCAAGCTGTTGTTAGGCACTTTGTTCTTAAGCAACTCAACCGCATCGCAACACAACAGACGTAAGTTTGTGAGCCCTTCGTCTCCCGCCTGAGCGAGTAAGGCACCAACTCCGGGTCGATGGACTTCAACGCCGACGAAATTCGTATTTGGGTCAGCTTTCGCCATTTCAAATAATGAACTGCCCATACCGAAACCAATCTCGAACACAACCGGGTTTGTATTGCCAAATATCTCTTCGAAATTTAGTTCTTGTTCAGGATCTAGGCCAAAGGCTTCCCAATATGAATCCCACCCTCGGGTCTGCCCAGCGGTC
>NZ_LWFI01001106.1:0-908 GCF_001635735.1 Oleiphilus sp. HI0067 | reverse complement strand
TTTGTGTGTTGAACTTGATCAATTAATGACTGGCTCTTTTCGAGGGTATCGAGGTAGAAACCAGGCATATCGACTTTAGAGTTAATTGCTTCGACTAGTAGTTTTATTCCGGCTGATTCGAGCGCACTTGCTGCGTAGTGAATATTTTCCAGCCAGCATGATTCAGCTTCTTCTTCACTCAAATCGTTTGGTTTTAAGCCTGACAGGCAATTGAGTTGTTTGACGTTTAATTGTTCGGCGTAATGAATGGCTTGATCAACATCTCGTCGAAATTCGTCTTTACGATCAGGTAGGCATGCGATGCCTCGCTCCCCTTTTGACCAGTCGCCGGGAGGCAAGTTGAACAAGACTTGTTCTAGATTGTTATCTTGCAATCTTGAGACAAGATCTTGAGCGGAATAATCATAAGGAAACAAATACTCTATGTAGCGAAAGCCATTGTCTTTCGCTGCTTTAAAACGATCAAGAAAGTCATGTTCTTGAAATAGCATGGTGATATTGGCCGCGAATTTAGGCATTTTCTTTGTTCTCAGCAAAGTGCGATGTATTGTTGAGGCGTTCGAGTTCTACCATTAATCCGCTATGGTCGATGTTCTCTTTGCCATGAGCGATTAGCGACAGATAGCCGTCATGCGTGCGTTGTGACAGGGGTAGGGTCAAACCTTGTAATCGAGCTTCATCGAGTATGGTGCGCATGTCTTTTAATTGAACACGGCTACGCGCCCCAGGTTCATAATTGCCATCAATGATTCGTTGACCGTGTAATTCTAATATGCGGCTAGCAGCGAAACCGCCACCCAAAGCCTTACGAACTGCCACAGGGTCTGCTCCACCCTCTGCAGCAAGCAATAAAGCTTCTGAGACTGCTCCAATCGTAATACCTACAATAGCTTGATTAGCCAGTTTAG
>NZ_LWFI01001105.1:0-1200 GCF_001635735.1 Oleiphilus sp. HI0067 | reverse complement strand
GGCGACGAAGACGCGCCAGCTATTACACTAGTTGGTAAAGGTATCTGTTTTGATAGTGGCGGTCTGAATATTAAAACTGGCAACTTCATGCGTCAGATGAAAAAGGATATGGGCGGCGCTGCACACGTGCTTGGCTTGGCCAAGCTCATCATGGCACAAAACCTTCCAATTCGATTACGTGTTCTCGTTGCTGCGGCTGAAAACGCTATATCTGGTAATGCATTTAGACCCGGCGATATTATTGAATCTAGAAAAGGCCTTACGGTCGAAATAGACAATACCGACGCTGAAGGTCGTTTAGTTCTTTGCGATGCATTGGATGATGCATGTAGCGAAAGCCCCGAGCTGATTATTGACTTTGCCACATTGACCGGCGCATGCCGCGTAGCACTGGGCACAGAACTCCCTGGCTTCTTCTGTAACGATGAAGAAGTGGCTGCAGGACTCAACGAAAGCGCTCTAGATTGCTTAGATCCTATTTGGCGCCTACCGTTGCACCAAGCCTACAACGACATGCTTAAAAGCCATTTTGCCGATACCCTGAATTCAGCAGAAACCGGATTCGGTGGCGCTATCACAGCTGCACTATACCTCGAAAAATTCATTAGCAATGAAACCCCTTGGGTGCATTTCGACGTCATGGCTTGGAACCTCAGAGGCCTCCCAAGCCGTCCAGTTGGAGGTGAAGCATTGGGCTTACGAGCGGTATATGAATATCTAAAACAACGTTTCGCGTAACTCGAAGAACTTCATCAAAGAGGAAGCAGCATGGCTATAAAAAAACTAAAAAACGAAGCTGAACTTTTAAAAGAAGCTATTCGCATTGGGGTGATGTATTGCGAGAAGCGTGGCGTTGTAAAGTTTGAAGCGAATGATAAGCAAGACGATAAAATTGAATATATCTACAAGCTTTTGGTTCACGACAAACAAATTCAACCGCTGGCAAAGCAAGATATGGATACGCCACGAATGAAGCATAAGCTCGTTCTGTGGCTGCATAAACAATTACCCGAAAATCATCCTCTGAAGTAAATCTACTAATGCAAGATACGACTCCCAAGCTTTATTACGTTTATGACCCCATGTGCGCGTGGTGCTGGGGTTATCGGCCGACTTATCTCGCATTAACTGAATCGCTCAAAGAACGAGGTATCACACTCACAAAGCTACTGGGTGGTCTTGCCCCAGACAGTGATATAC
>NZ_LWFI01001104.1:0-804 GCF_001635735.1 Oleiphilus sp. HI0067 | reverse complement strand
CATCATACGCTGCGCCATATACGCCGCTGATGGTTCGAGCTTGAGCTTGGTAACGACCATATATTTCTTCTAATGCGTCAGAAATTTCACCAACAGTGGCTCGTAAACGAGCAGCTGCGACGCTTAAAGCAAGTAGGTTTCCGTCACCGGTTTTTGCTGCAGATGTGAGGGCATTAAGTGCAGCTTTGACGGCGTCATTGTCACGCTCTGCTTTGATTTTCTCAAGGCCTTTGATTTGTGATTCGCGCACTGCAAGGTTGTCGACCTCTAAAATATCTAGCTCTTCTTCTTCCGCAAGTTGATATTTATTAACGCCTACAATGACATCTTCGCCACGGTCGATGCGTGCTTGCTTTTTAGCTGCGCTTTCTTCTATGCGCATTTTAGGTAGGCCTTGCTCAATCGCTTTAGCCATACCACCGCTTTCTTCAATTTCTTCGATCAGAGCCCATGCTTTATCCGCAATTTGTTGTGTGAGCGACTCCATCATGTAAGAACCACCCCAAGGGTCAGCTACTTGAGTAATGCCTGTCTCTTCTTGAATGATGATCTGGGTGTTGCGGGCAATGCGAGCAGAGAATTCTGTCGGAAGTGCGACCGCTTCATCAAGCGCATTGGTATGAAGAGATTGTGTGCCGCCAAATACTGCAGCCATCGCTTCGATAGTTGTGCGAATCACATTGTTATACGGGTCTTGTTCGGTGAGCGACCAACCAGATGTTTGAGAGTGTGTGCGTAGCATCGATGATTTTGGATTGCTTGGCGAAAACTCTTGCATGATGCGATGCCACAATAAACGACCTG
>NZ_LWFI01001103.1:0-3756 GCF_001635735.1 Oleiphilus sp. HI0067 | reverse complement strand
TTAACTGATCATGCGTCGCTTCCTTGACCAGCTTTTCGCACAGCGAAACTTCTTTGCTAATGTCGCGCTTTGACTTCCCGGCCGATACCAATGATTTTAGTATCCCCTGTATCAAGGTAATTTTGAATATATTGATCATGATGTTTAGCTAAGTTGTCAGCCATGAGCATGCTGACATTCTTATCTAAAAGTTCTTCTTCGCTATACCCCAATAATCGAGAGCAGCTTGGGTTTATTTGCGTAATTTTTCCTCGTTCATCAATGATGATCAATGCGTCTACGATCGTTTGTAAGATCGCTTGTTGTTCACGTTTATACTTAGTGAGTTCTGCGCCTTGCTCAGTTGATTTTGTAAGAGAGCCCTTCGTAAAGGAACGCTTGACAAGAAAGAATAAAATGAGATGGCAAATGACCACGCTAGCGATAGCCACGTATAACAAGTTCGTGCCTAAAACGTGATGAGCTGCAACAAGCAGGCAAGTAACCGCGACGGTACTAAGAATGAGTAAATGCTTGATGCGTTTCAAAAACATATAACAGTTTTTCTGAGGATGAAGTCCTACTAGCGTAGTCGATAATTACTAATCTATTGTTCTACTGAGCCGAATAATAATGCAGTTAATCTCGAGCTTTCCAAACTAATAAACGGTTGTTGGCTGGCATGGCATAATCTGCTAAGAGACTTAAATCATGGTCTTCAGCAAGTTGGTTGATCGTTTCAAAATCTCGAATTCCCATATGTTCACCCTGCTCTTTCAACCACACATCAAATTGAGCATTGCTATCACTGGTGTAACTGCCGTTGTAATTAAAAGGGCCGTAAACAAATACCATTCCTTTGTCATTAAGAAGTGATGGCAACAAGCTGAAAAATGCTTCAACTTCACTCCCGCTCATTATATGCAGTGTATTTGCAGTAAATACATAATCGTAGCGGTCGACCAATAGTTTTGGGTTAAATGAATTAACGTCTAGCTCGAATGGCGGAAGGAAGTTTTCGTGTTTGGACTCACTGACCCACTCTTCAATACCATCGTGGTACTCAACGCGGTCACTTGTTTGCCAAATTAGTGACGAAAACTTGCCTGACATATAAGCGCCGTGTTGCCCAGTGCCAGAGCCAATTTCGAGTAGATGGCCGCCTTGATCAACATAGGCTGATAGTGTGTCGCTAATGACGGCTTTGTTGTTTTCGCAAGACTGGGAAAAAGGTTTTGGCATTAAGGTCGCTCTACGGTCGTGGTTTTAATCTCAAGAGTCCGGCCCGTGTCATATACAAATTGCTCTTCTATAAAAGGGCTCGGTGTTTCGGGGAATGCATTCTGTTCTGCGTCTTGCCCTTTTCGGGTTTCTGTTTCTTCTCGTTCGATTTTCTTTTGTGATTCCTCGCGTTCTGCTACGCGTTCATATGCAGGTTTATCAGTCCCCTCACCGGAAAACTCGACACTCGTTTTGAGCGCACCAGCGATGGCTGCATCGGAGAGTTCTGGATTGTCGATAGACTCAAGCGACACGGTATCGATTGTTGATTTGGGTGTGAAGGTGAAGTCAAAATCGAACTCTTCATCGAAGCTTTCGTTGAAGTCGTCAAAACTGCCGAACTCACTATCCTCTGACAAGGCAACATTTTGTATGCTAAGGATGATCAAAAAGCAGAATAAACGAGTCATTATGTTCAATTCTATCTGTAGCTAGAAAATTTCAATCATAACAATTGTTGTCACGAGATGTTGAGGTACTCTCATGTTATTGGGTAGTGATATGGCGTATTACTTGCTTTTTGTGAAGACGATATATTATCGCGGAAGTATTTTTCCGTTCAAAAATTACATGGCATAGAAATTATGAAACCGTCTTACTTATTACCCGTTTTGCTTGTGACCGTATTAACGGCGTGTAGTTCAACTAATAATAGTGCACAAAACAATGAAGGCTTATGCGAAAGTAGTACCGGCGACTCCTATCCATGTGATGATTTAGAGATTCCTCAAACGGGCGCGAGTGATGGCGATTTTAGCTATGACACTGGTGGTGCTAATTTCAGGTTGTTACATGAGTATACTGAGCAAATGGCTGGTAATTTGTACGATGATTTAGAGGGAGCTAAATTAAACGGCCTTATTTTGGTTGCGTCATTTGTATACTTTGATACGACTTTGCAAAAGACGAGTTATCTAGGAAATCAGCTTGCGGAATATTTTATTAATGATCTTCAGGCACTTGGGCTTCCTGTTAGTGATCATAAACTGAGAGCAACGATTCAAGTGAATGAGCTTGGAGATTTCGCATTGTCGCGTGATTTAGATGAGTTGAATCCAAACTTAGTGATTGAATATGTTCTTACCGGCACACTCGTGCAAAGTGAGCGAGGCGTTGTGGTGAATGCACGTATTACGCATCACAAGACGAATAAGGTCGTTGCATCGACATCAAAGTTTTTGCCAAATATTGTTGTAGCGAATCTATAAGATCATTAATACTTGTCGAAGAATTTTCGGTGAGCGCAAAACTTAACCGCCTGTAACATGAATCGTTGGAGCTTGATGCCCTCGGGCATTATCCAATATGGCTTGACTTGCTTCTCTAGAAATAAATGCTTGAGCTGAAGAAACAACGGCTTTTGAACTAACGCCGATAATGCGTGCATTTACTATATATCCGCCTTGTTGTTGGGCTAAGGTGCCTGCGATAACAAACTGAATTGGAAGATTTTCAGCAAGTTTGTTCGGATCTTTACTGAAGAAAAAATCACCTGAGTTGGTTACCTGAATATCACTGGTAGATTTGAAATCAATGACAGGAATACCAAATTTGTTCACTTCATGTATGAGTGATTCTGATATTTGTAAGCCAAGTAAATTTGTTTCTTGATAGTTGCTGTCGAGCAATACAAAGGAACTAACTGCGATGGGGGTTTTGTCATTGACGAAACTTAGATTAGCCATCAAATCTTGCATTAAGCCGCGAACAAAATAGTTTACGTCTTTATGTAAAAGCTTGATTGGATGAGGTGTGCCTTCTGTAGCTTTGGTTCGCTGCCCTAAATGTTCTTGTTGCTCTTCACTAAATGAAACGCTGGCTTGTGTTGATGGCGATAATGTTGAGGTCTCTTCATCTTTTGTTTCTACTTCATCAGTATTTGCAATGGCTACAGATTGGCTGAGAGTGAGTAAACCAACACATAAGTGCTTTGAAAGAAAGCGTGGAAGAATGAGTCGCATATCTGTTATCCCTTAGTAAATACCTTGGTAAAGACTGCCAGCTTGATTAGAGGTGCTTGGTGTTGAGCCTGCCCACATCATTCCGATAGGAATGGTATCTGTGGCAGCGGCTACAACTTTTCGACTTGAGACATCAATAAGACGAATATTTACAACGACCGATTGGCCTTGGCTATAGTACGTTCCTGTCAGAAAGTAGTTAGCATCCAAGGTGAGATCTAAATCTTTAAGCGTTCTGGTTAACATGACATCTTGATCATCTGTCATATGAATCGTTTTGGATGTCTTAAATTCAATAACATCTAAACCAGACTGCGCGGCAAGAGTAACTAAGCTTTCTTGAAGTTGTTGCCCTAAGACACTGGCTGGTGGGCGGTTTTTGCCACTTAATTCAGTGATGGGCAAGATAGTGCCGACAGCTACACTTTGACCAAGTGTTAATTCGTCTGATGATGTTAGCAATAATTGGCGAGTTAATTGTTCGACGTGATGATGCAAAGAGCGCTGCGTTTGCTCTAAATCGCTTGTAAATAGA
>NZ_LWFI01001102.1:0-1576 GCF_001635735.1 Oleiphilus sp. HI0067 | reverse complement strand
GCATACTCATCGATCAATGGATGATCTCGGCGAAGCCCCGCCAGCTAACGCGATTGATATTATGAATTTCCCCAAGGGTAGTCAGGCAGGTACTTTCTTGCACCGCTTATTCGAGGATATTGAATTCGCAACGGGCGAGCTAAACACCAATGTCCCAGCCACTAATTTAGAAGAGCACATCTGTAATTTGTTGCAGCAGTATGCCTTAGTGCCAGAGCGGCATGAACAAGCATGGGCGGCTTATCTCGAGCAATGGGTTCAACAAGTGCTTGCGCTGCCGCTGATAGAAATCGGCAGCGCTTCTGGAGCATCAATTGCTTTAGCACAATTAGACGAAAACGATTATCGCGTTGAAGCCAAGTTTTATTTCTCGGTAGATGATTTCTCTTTGTCGAACTTTAATTCGCTACTTCGTCAGTACAATCCGAATGCAGACGCTTTGAGTTTTGAAGCATTCGAAGGGCATATTAAAGGGGCGATCGACTTATTGTTCCGAGCGCAAGACGCTTATTTTGTGCTGGATTATAAATCGAATCATCTTGGTTTTAGCGCAGACAACTATACGCACGACAAACTAGAAGCAGCGATCAATGAGCATCGTTATGATGTGCAATACCTGCTGTATAGCTTAGCCATTCATCGTCTGTTAAAAGCACGAATGGGAAATGCTTATAGCTATCAGGCACATTTTGGTGGTGTAGTGTATTTGTTTTTAAGAGGACTTGGTTTAGACGCAGATGGAGATAACCCAGCGGGCGTTTACTTTATAAAGCCAGAACAGAGTTTGATTGAAGGTTTAGATCAGCTTTTTACTGATGGAGGTGCTCAATGAGTCTTCCATCAAACATTTCTCAGCGTATACGTTTCTTAAAGCAGAGTTTACGTCGCGGCGAGTCGTTGGTGTCGTGGATTGATTTTTATGCGGCAGACGCAGCATTAAACGAAGTGCTGAGCGCAAGTGATTCTGCGCTGCCATCAACTGTGCTCGAAGTGGTTTTTGATTTAGCTTTAGTTTTGTCTTACGCATCAGGCCTTGGCAAACAGTGTGTCAGGCTCGATGAGCTAGATGAGCATTTATCGTTAACGGTGTTTCATCGTGATCAAAGTTTGATGACTTCGACGCAAGCCTTGCCCGAATCGATCTTAATTTCAGGCGAGGGCTCAAGTGTTTTCGTTAAAGTTCTCAACGATGAAGCGGAGCTCTATTTGCGTCGACTCTGGAATCTCTGTGATAAAACTGATCGATGGTTGTCGGATCAACTATCGTCAAACATATCCTCTGATGTGGATCCTAATGAATCTATTGATTTAGCTCGCGGTAAGGAGGCATTGAATGCCTTATTTCCTGACTTAGATTCTACTGACATTGATTATCAAGCTTGGGCGGTTGCGCAATCACTTCTTTCAAATCTTGTGCTGGTGAGTGGTGGGCCCGGTACGGGTAAAACGACAACGGCTGCAAAAATTATCTTAGCGCGTTTGTCTGCAGAGAAGTGCATAGAGAGGGCCATAGAGAAGGGCATAGAAAGTAGGCGTGCGTCATCGACGGTTTGCTTGGCACCTACTGGCAAGGCTG
>NZ_LWFI01001101.1:0-882 GCF_001635735.1 Oleiphilus sp. HI0067 | reverse complement strand
GTTTGGCTACCTCAACTTGGCGTCTATTTTTATGTACGAGCAAATGGGCGCGAGCTGGGCCAATATTTTGGTCGGTGTGTTGTCGGCGATTGTCGATAATATTCCTGTCATGTTTGCCGTGTTAACTATGCTTCCTGATATGTCAGTGAATCAATGGTTATTGGTGACATTAACCGCTGGAGTAGGTGGTTCGATGCTTTCGATTGGTTCTGCGGCGGGTGTTGCCTTGATGGGACAAGCTCGCGGTTACTACACGTTCTTTAGCCATTTGAAATGGACATGGGCAATCGCTTTAGGCTATGTCGCATCTATTGCTGTGCATTTTTGGATTTCGGATATGCCTTTTTGAGCAAGCTCAACGCGTTCAAAAATAATTGATTGAAAAAGGCGCCTTACTTTTACAGGGCGCCTTTTTTGGTTTTTAATGAAAGAATATGTTCACTTCAACATGCGTAGGAAGGGAGTACTTTGAGCGAAACGTTTGAGGATATGCCGCTATATCCGAAGGAACTTAGCTGGCTAGCGTTCAATGAGCGGGTTTTACAAGAGGCAGCTAATGCGGCTGTGCCAGAACTTCAACGCTTACGGTACTTAGGTATTTTTTCAAATAACATGGATGAGTTTTTTAGGGTCCGTGTTGCCGATGTCAGCCGACTCGCTGCGTTCTCCAAGGGTGGGGAAGATAAACAGTTCTATCGCGATCGCTTAACAGATATTCAAACCAGAACACGAGAGCTGCAGCAGCAATTTGAAGTGACTTACAAAAGTGTTCTTAAAGCGCTTAATCGACGTCACATCTACATTATTACCTACGAGCAGTTCAACAAGAAGCAGGGCAAAGAAGCACGCCGTATTTTCTTCGAGCAAGTGTTGCCTGAGTTA
>NZ_LWFI01001100.1:0-17563 GCF_001635735.1 Oleiphilus sp. HI0067 | reverse complement strand
CTAACGTTTCAAGATATTCCAGTACTTCAGGGTCATAAGCTAGAGGAGCTGATCTTAGGATGCTCATCGTGTCATGGTGGCTTTGTTGTTTACTGTAGGGACTATAACGTAGTTCTGTATACTCAAGAACTGTATTGAAAATTATGTTGCTCTTGTCCAATTTTTGTTTATCCAAGCCCTGAGGAAAACCTTTACCGTCGATACGCTCTTTTTGTTTGAATATTAAATCTGCACAGCCCAGAAATTGTATGAAAGGCATCAACGCACAAGCGCCAATATGGGGATATTGTTCATATTCTTTTTTTTGTTGGGTATTCATATCTCGATAATTTAACTGCAATATTTCGTCTGACAAACTTAATTTTCCGATCGCGTGTAGCCTCGCAGACTCAATCATCGTCTCAGCATCTGCTGAGTTAATTGCAAATGCATCAATCAATCTGTCTAAAATGATTTTGAAATGGTTGACAAGAACACGATAGCCAGGGAATCTGAGATCTAATAAGTTTAGCCAGCTTTCGGCTGCCAGAGTATGCATATCTTGAATGGTTTGTCGCTGGCGCTGAATGTCTTGCTTGTTTTCATATATTTCGGTCTCTTGACGCTCATTAGCTTGTGCTATCTCCTCATTAGTTTCTTTTAAAGTACGAAGGATACGAATTTTAACTTTTTCTTTATGTTGCTTTTCAATAGCACTAGCTACTAATTGAACTAGCTGATTCGGATCCCAAGGTTTAGTAACGAAGGCATAAATTTGGGCATCATTGATTGATTTTATCGTAGAGTCTAGGTCTGCATAACCTGTCAGCAGAATACGTTCGGCTGCTGGACGTATTTTTTTGGCTCGAACTAAAAAATCAGCACCACTCATTTGTGGCATGCGCATGTCGCAAATGATGACATCGAAGCGTGTTATGCTCAGGATTTCGATAGCTTCAATGGGGTTCGTTTCGCAAATGATTTCGAAGTCGTTCGAACGAAAAAGACGCCTCAAAGAATCTAGGATCTGCTCCTCATCATCAACTACAAGAATCTTAAAAAGGCCTTTTTTACTCATAATTACCTATAAGAAGTTCGATATAACCGTCAAATTTTAAACCGTTCGTCGTAAGGCTAGTACATAATCAAGTGTTTACTACTAATTAGAACAGTATCAGGAATTAAATTATGCCTTCTGCTAACGCGATCGACATTCCCTCAGCAAGTTCTGATACCTGCTCGTTAAATGCGTCTTGGTAGTCACCCCTCAGAACCAAAGGTTCTTGTACCCAACGCCATCTAAGCCCTGTGATAATTGTTTGTAAGGCCTTGACCGTGCCAGTGCCATCGTGTCCTGCGCGAACAATCGCCGCGACCGGCAAACCTTGTTTTTTCTCAAGTACGGGGTAGTAGCAACGATCGAACATGTCTTTCATCGCTCCAGACATGTAGCTGAGATTTTCTGGTGTGAAAAGAATGACAGCGTCTGCTTGAATGATGTGCTCTGGAGTGGTCTCGAATGCAGATAAGCTAGTTACAATGCACTGGCTTTTGTTACTTGCATCGTTGATTGTTTTAAGAAGTGTTTGAGTATTTGGTGAAGGGGCGTGGGCAATGATAAGAAGATGTTTGTCCATACCATAACTCTTTAGCGACATTAGATATTAAAGGCTCAGAGTATCGATACACTGACCCTTTGGCAATAAGCATAGAACGAGAAATATATTAGGCGTGGCTATTTGCAACGGCGGCCATTGCCGCGTCGCCGTCACAGTCATGTCCTTGCCCGTTAAGAACGCTCGCTAGGGCTTAGATATACAGCTCTACACATTCGATAAACTAAACGCGCGAGATGGTCGAAAAGGACGACGGCGGGGTTGTTAAACAGCTGTTCTCGGCGACATTGGGAGTTAAGTGACATGTCAAGGTTCCGAGGGTAGATTCAGATGTGGAGCCAAGTGTAGGGCTATAATATCGCGTTGAATTAGTCTATTGCTAACTCGGAACAACGTTTATGGCAGTTTGGTTACCAATTACCGCATTACTCCCCTTTTCACTAGGATATGTAAGCGCCGTTTTCATCTCGCGACAGAAATTTGCTAAATAGCTCGATAGCGCATTAGTAGGTCTGCGGGACGAGAGTAGATCGTGCTATTGGCAAAATAACTTACTGGAACAGTCCGATGCGGATGTCTCATACAAATGTTCTCAATTGGAGAAAGACAATAGCAGTGCGTTTGAGCAGCTTGAGCGTTACAAAGCCTCGTAACAATATGTTTTTTATTGACATAGTCTAGTTCGTTTTAATTGACCAGTCAGCAATGGCCATGCGCAGCGCTGCTGTCCTTTTATGTCCTTTTATAGCTTATGGTTGCCCACGCCTGATTGGATGATTACCTTGTCAAAAGCTATCTCTCAATCTTGCACACAAGACTTTTACCTGCAGCCTCGCCCAAGAACGAAGGTGTAAAATTCATAAAAATTTCGAAATACATGCTAATTTTTCTGGAATCCAGTAAAAAATGGTCTAGCTTAATTGGGAAATCGTACCGGAGTTGAAGTCTGTGTGATATGCAGAGTACGGAACCGGTCGTTCAGGTGGTTGTGGCTCATTTGAGGTACAGCAGGTCACAACGAAAACTTAGGAGTGATGCAAACTGGTGTCGATTTGATTCGCTAAAGCATTCCCAGATTGCACAATCACTGCCATAAAAATCGGAGATAATTATGTTAGATCCTAAAGATTTCGTGGGTGTTTCGTTCTGGTTGATGTCTGCCGCTATGCTTGCTGCGACATTTTTCTTCTATGTTGAACGCGATCGTGCCGAGGGTAAATGGAAAACATCTCTCACCGTCGCAGCCATGGTTACGGGCATTGCTTGTTTACACTATTTTTACATGCGCGGTGTTTGGGTTGAAACAGGACAGAGCCCAACAGTATTTCGTTACGTAGATTGGTTATTAACAGTACCTCTACAAATTATCGAATTCTATTTAATCTTAGCTGCAATCGCAGTAGTTCCAGCAGTGCTATTTTGGAAACTTCTGATAGCCAGTGTGGTCATGCTAGTGGGCGGCTACCTAGGTGAGGTTGGCGCGATGGGTATAACCGCTGGCTTTGTTGTGGGTATGATCGGGTGGTTATATATTGTCTATGAAATTTTCTTTGGACAAGCGAGCAAGATAAACAGCAGTAGCGGTAATGCGGCAAGTCAGAAGGCATTCTCAGCACTCAGATTGATTGTCACGGTGGGGTGGTCTATTTACCCGATCGGGTACGTCTTAGGCTACATGGCAGGAGGCGTCGACTCTGGAGCACTGAACTTAATTTACAACTTAGCCGATTTTGTAAATAAAATTGCGTTTGGTGTAGTAATCTGGGCAGCTGCGACGCAAACATCTGAAGCTTAAATGTTTATAGGGTGTGCATTCTAAAAAAAGCACGCCGCTTATACGATGCAGCCAGTGAATTTTGAGGTCCCGAACAGAGCGTCGTTGCGAAGCTCTGCCCTTGAACCAGCGTTGAAGCGGATCATGCTCGATTCCTGCGCGAGCAGTGGTCAACAGGTCGGGGCCATGTTGCAATATCATCTTGCGAGCAGTGGCAGCCTCAAACGTGCAACACTTTGCTATCAAACTGGGGTTGCCCTCAACATAGATTCGCAGACCGCAATGCGATTCGCAGCGGTTGTCGAACTATTACATAACGCCTCGCTGATTCATGATGATATTCAAGATCAAGACAAAGTTCGGCGGAACACGCCATCACTTTGGGTTAAGTATGGTAAAGCTTTAGCCCTTTGCGCCGGTGATAGTATGATCGTGGGTGCCAGCCTGTTACTAGCAGAGATTCGCTCAACGTTTTCGCTGCAGCTTCAAACGCGAGCTTTTCAAGCGGTTCAGCAAACCATTCGAGGCCAAACGGCTGACTTAAGTAGAGCAGGTAAAGTACGCCCAGACGATTATCGAGTTATCGCGTTTGATAAGGCGGCACCACTCATTCAACTGTCGGTTTACTTACCCAGCCTGCACGTCAATCGATTGCCTGCGCTCCAGCCGCTAGTGACGGCGGCTGGACAATTTGCGCTAGCTTATCAATTGTATGACGATGTAGTAGATTTTGAGCAAGATTGTCAAACGGATCAGCTCAATGCTGTAAACATAAAATATCACGCTACCCCCTCCTCTTTGGCTTCTGCTCGAAGGGCTGTGCTCGATGAAATGCAAAACTTGCTAGACAGCGCCGACCAGAAATGCTCCATACCGCAGTCAGATTGCGCATTGCCGTTACAGCATTTCATTAATGCGCTCCGCAACAAGGTAGATTTGCTATGAATCCACACGTTGTCGTGGTAGGGGCCGGTTTTGGCGGTATTGCCGCTGCCTTGCGAGCAAAAGCATTGGGCTGCGACGTTACTATTGTCGACAAAACATCCCACCCAGGCGGGCGCGCACAGCGATTTCAAGTAGATGGATACAAGCATGATGCTGGTCCAACGGTTATTACTGCGCCCTTTCTTTTTGACGAGTTGTTTGCATTATTCGGGAAAGAGCGCGCTGACTATGTGGAATTTAAGGCCCTAAATACTTGGTATCGGTTTGTTTACGACGACGGGACGCATTTTGATTATGGAGGTGATAACGAGCGTATCGAAAGGTCGATAGCTATGATCAGCCCAGATGATGTAAAAGGCTACCGAAAGCTCCTTGCTGCCTCGAAAGAGATTTATCAACTTGGCTTCGAGCAACTAGCGCATCGGCCGTTCCATCAAATAATAGACATGATAAAAGTAATTCCACAAATGCTTCGACTCGGTAGTTATCGTAGCGTTTGGCAGCTAGTTTGCCGGCATCTAAAACACGATAAACTTCGCCAAGCATTTTCAATTCAACCACTTTTAGTGGGCGGTAACCCATTCGATACTACCAGTATCTATAGCCTAATTCATTACTTAGAACGCGCTCATGGCGTGCACTTTGCCATGGGTGGCACACAAGCCTTAGTCGATGCCTTAACCAAATTAATGCAGGAAGAGGGAATCGAGGTAGTACTCAACCATGAGGTGGTTAAGTTTGAAACGCAACAAAAGCGTATCACCGCAGTGCAACTCGACAACGGCCATACGCTAGCCTGCGATTATTGTATCTCTAATATGGACCCACTTTATTTGTATCGCAAACTGTTACCCGACCATGCTTCTCGGATCGCCAAAATACGTCGAAAAGTTGCTAAGCCCTCGATGGGCTTATTTGTTTTATTTTTCGGAAGCCCAAAGCTATACCCCTCGGTACAACATCATACGATTATATTAGGGAAGGCCTACAAACCTCTTCTTGATGACATTTTTCATCATGGTAACTTATCTGAAGATATCTCTATCTATTTGCATCGCCCCACCGCGACGGATCCGAGTTTTGCCAAAAAGGGCTGTGACAGTTTTTATGCCCTCGTGCCGGTTCCTAACCTAAAATCGGAGATAAATTGGCATGAAGTGCGTGAAATGTTCCAAGCGCGCGTACTGCAACGCTTAGATGAGACCATATTGCCAGGCATTAAAGAAAACGCAGAATCAGTTTTTGCGATGACTCCGCTCGATTTCAAGCAAAACTACAACAGTGAGTTTGGCGCCGGCTTCTCAATTGCCCCCCTGTTTTATCAATCAGCCTGGTTTCGCTTCCATAATCGGGGCGAATCGCTGGATAACTTGTTCCTAACCGGTGCGGGCACTCATCCTGGTGCGGGACTACCAGGAGTCATCAGTTCTGCAAAAGTGGCCGAGTCATTACTCAAAACTAGCTTAGCCAAACATAGCTCGGTGCGTGTAAATGGACACTTTACAGCTCAGTCTTAAGCAACTGCGTGGCGAAGCGATCGATGCAAAGCATTCTATTGCCAAGCACAGTAAAAGCTTTAACTGGGCGGCACGATTTTTCTCCGCTGAATTGTCCCAATCAGTCTCTAAACTTTATGCTCTGTGTCGTTATCTAGATGACTTGGCAGATGGAGATGACCCAAGTCGTACGCAAAAATTACGTACGATTAAATCTCTTTTTGATCAACATCAAGAGACGAAAATCACCTTTGATCCAGATTTAGTTTTGTCCAAGCGCGCACTGCAGGACATGCTGGAAGGTTTTCTATTCGACCAAGGCCATGTCGCCATCGAACACGAAAAAGACTTAATACAATACTGCTACCAAGTCGCGGGCACCGTTGGTATTTTGATGTGCGACGTCATGCGAATTAACAATGAACAAGCCTTGCATCATGCGGTTCACCTCGGCATTGCCTTACAGCTCACCAATATCGCGCGGGATGTCGGCGAAGACGCAAGCATAGGCCGATGCTACATACCAAAGGATTGGACAGACCAATTAAGCGCTTGCGAGCTTGTACAACGCAAAACACCGACGAGCGAACTCGCCACTGCCAGCAAACGACTCTTAACACTGGCCGATCACTACTATAAAAGCGGTCTGTTCGGCATAGCATATTTACCTCCACGCGCCGGTTTCGCCATTCAGCTAGCTGCACATGTATACCGAGATATTGGTCGCGATCTGCAACGTCATCGCTATAACAATCTCAGCTACCGTGCGCACAGTTCGCTCACGAGAAAACTGTGGCTCACATTGGTCATGTTGAGCGGCCGCGAAGAGCGATTACTGCAAAATATACCAGAGCCGACCAAACCCAACTATCCCTTATTCCAGCTAAACAGTTATGCCTACTAAAACGCTGCTCCAAGAAACGCAAGACCTACTGATTGTTGGGGCAGGGTGCAGTGGTTTATCGCTAGCAAGGGAGTTGGCATTACGCGGCTATCGGGGCAAGGTGGTGTTACTGGATCAACGAACCGCCTTCAGCAACGATAAGACCTGGTCTTATTGGGCAAAAAAAGAGAGTCGCTGGCACCAATTAGCCGAACATTATTGGGATAGTTGTGAAATATCGCTGAGAGGCGGCCATAGGCAACAGTGCGACTTCCACGCGTATGATTACTGTTCATTGCCTGCAGACACTTTTTATCAAGATGCCTGCTCGCTGATTGATCTTGGCGGCTATACCGTCGAGCTTGGGCAGACTGTGCAAACAATTGAAGCCATTGATGACCCTCCTGCCAAATTCAAAGTAACCACGACTGGTGGCAAGATATTTTTTGCTAAGCAGTTAATTGAGTGCAATGCACGCTACCAGTCGGCGGATTACTATCAAGTATTTTACGGCGAAGAGTGGCTACTTCACGAACCCTTACCTGACTGGCGTCGGGCTGGGTTAATGACAGAGCTAGTTAGCGATGAGGGCGGTACCGAATTTATTTATTGGCTCGCGCTGGCCCCAGATAGAGTGCTCGTTGAGCCGACCCGCTTTACACAGCATATAGTTGACCCGGAGATACTTCAGACCAAAATAGAGATATGGATGACGCAATATGGCTTAGCGCCAGCTCAATGCATTCGTCATGAAGCGGGCGTTTTACCGATGGGACGCGTCAATTCTGGTCATACATCCTGGCCACGCGCCGGCCTCGCTGCTGGCGCATTGCGCGCCTCTTCCGGTTATGGCTTTTTAGCGATGCAGCACTGGGCGGCAGCGACGGCCGAACAATGGATTCGTACGGGCCGTCTTGAAACCGTTGATACTTATCATCCAAGCGTTCGATTCCTCGACGCTTTGTTTATCAAGGTGCTGATTAATCAACCAAGATTAGGGGGTGATATATTAAGTCAAGTGGCTCGGGCGCTGCCTGATGACGGCTTTGCCCGCTTTATGGCTGGCGAGGCGAGCGTTAAAGATTGGCTAAATGTCATCATGGCAATGCCCAAAATCCCCTTTATTCAGGCGCTCTGTCAGCCGCGCGGATTCATCAATTGAGGCGGAGCAAAAAAATGCTAATCGCCAATAAAAAAGTACAAACAAATGCCCAAGGCAATGCAATCAATACCTGCGGTCCCTACCTACTGATTAGCTCTCTGGCAATCGCACTACAACTCCTTCCGAGCGATCTATCGTTATATATTTTAGTGGGCCTCGTCATTGTTTATGGGCTGCCCCATGGCTTACTTGATCCATGGATCTTCGATCAAAACATTCATCAGCGTAAAACACGTTTCATAAGATTTAGCAGCCTCTATCTTTTGCTTTGCATGCTGGCGTTTGGGCTTTGGCTCGCGCTGCCCACTTTATCGTTATGCCTATTTTTAGCGCTTTCCTCTTGGCATTTTGGCGAAGATGTGGAAACCAATAAGGAGCCATACGCTCACTACTTACGTGCGCTCTATGGTGCCAGCATCATTGCCTTTCCTTTTGTTTGGCACACGCAAGAAAGTGTGGCGATTTTAGCGCAATTGGGGGTTTCAGCCTCAGAAACGAGTGCGTTTATCATTGCCACAGGTTTGGTGAGCTTGGCGGCATTCATCAACCTGTTTACCGTATTTACCCGACCATTTCGTCTCGAATGGCTGTTTTTGCTCACACTCTCGTATGCCTGTCATCCGTTTGCATATTTTGCGCTGTATTTCTGCTGTTTACATAGTCACCGTCACATACGCCATTATGCAAAATACCTTGCCGCCGCTCGAAGCGACTTAAAAGCACCCTTGGGGCGCTTGTTCGTGCTGACATTACTCTTACTATGCGCCATCTTATTTATTACCTATGAGCAAGCGCTCACCGTATCCTCACAATTGACGGCGAGTCTTTTTTACCTACTGGCGGCCTTAACCTTGCCCCATATGCTGATCATGTATCTCTACGGCGATGACAAACCGGCTCTAGAATGAAAAGTCGTTCAATGATTACCGAGAGCGGCTAAATTAGGTGCGTTTTAAGGTAATTGTATCGTTGGTAAGGCGTGCACCGTGCCAGTGCCATCGTGCCCAGCGCGAACAATCGCTGCGACTGGTAAACCTTGTTTTTTCTCAAGTACGGGGTAATAGCAACGATCAAACATATCTTTCATCGCTCCAGACATGTAGCTGAGGTTTTCTGGTGTGAAAAGAATGACAGCGTCTGCCTGAATGATGTGCTCTGGAGTGGTATCAAATGCAGATAAGCTAGTTACAGTGCACTGGCTTTTGTTACTCGCATCGTTGATTGTTTTTAGGAGTGTTTGAGTATTTGGAGAGGGAGCGTGGCCAATGATAAGAAGATGTTTGTCCATGCCGAAACTCATGCCTTAACTATGTAGGGTGATTAAATAATAAAGGGTCAGAGTATTGCTACACTGACCCTTTGGCAATGAGCCCTAGAACGAGAAATATATTAGGCGTAGCTATTAGCAACGGCAGCCATTGCTGCATCGCCGTCACAGTCATATCCTTGTTCGTTAAGAACGCTCGCTAGGGCTGAGATGCATAGCTCAACGTTTTCACGTTTACATGCGCTGCCCATCAAACCTATACGCCAAGCGTTGTCTGCAAACTTGCCAAGGCCCGCGCCGATCTCAAGATCGAATTGGCTAAGCAATGCAGTACGAACAGCCGCGTCATCCACACCTTCTGGAATCTTCAGGGTATTCAATTCAGGTAAGCGATACTCTTCCGCAACAATGAGTTCAATACCCAGTACACTCAAACCTGCAACAAGCGCATTATGATGTTTCGCGTGGCGAGCCCAAGCATTTTCGAGGCCTTCCTCTTTCACCATAAGTAGCGACTCATGCAATGCATACAAGCTATTTACTGGTGCGGTGTGGTGATACGCACGCTTAGGTTGCGCTTCACTTTGTTCCCAATAAGCCATGACTAGTTTCAGATCTAAGAACCAAGAATCATTGGTGTGTTCACGGCTCTGGATTTTTGCGACGGCTTTTTCGCTAAAGCTAACGGGTGAAATACCAGGTACACAGGACAGACATTTTTGTGTGCCTGAGTAGATCGCATCAATACCCCAATCATCTACACGTAATTCAATACCTGCCAATGAGGTCACGGCATCAACAATCGTTAAGCAGTCATGCTTACGTGCGATTTCGCATAAGGTTTTAGCGTCTGAGCGAACGCCTGTTGATGTTTCAGCATGAACAAACGCAAGCATCGAAATACTATCATCTGCGGCAAGTGCTTCTTCTACTTTGGCTGGATCAACTTCTGTGCCCCAATCGAACTCGAGCGTGGTCACTTTAGCGCCGGCACGTTTAGCAACCTCAGTCATACGACCACCGAAGACACCATTGATGCACACTAATACGTGATCATTAGGGTCTACCATGTTCATAAAGCATGTTTCCATGCCTGCAGAACCTGGAGCAGAAACTGGAATCGTCAAACGGTTTTCAGTCATGAAAACGTATTGAAGTAGATCTTTGATCTCATCCATTAAGCCAACGAATGCTGGGTCTAAATGTCCGATAGTTGGTTGACCAAGTGCTTTAAGAACACGTGGTGAAACGTCTGACGGGCCTGGGCCCATAAGTACTCGATGGGGAGCTTGAAAAGTTTGTGCTGTCACTTGGGTCGTACCTAATTGTTTTCGTTCTCACATAAGAATAGACACTATTTCTCGCTGTGTATGCGGATGTGTCACATTGCGAACAAGGCGGGCGAGTTTATCACGATTTTTTTAGGATTGCTGACCAAATGGTTTGGATTTTGACGCAGTTTTAAGCGAAAGAGATGATATTTCAAGATGAATGCTGCGAAGAGAAGTTCTGTGTTGACTTAAATCAGCGTGTTGAGAGGAAGTTCAGAGAGTTGAAAGCTACCTAATGTTCTCAGTTCCTTTTATGAAACTCAGCGGTTTAAGGTAGCTCTCAATGCATTCGAATCGATCGAGCGGCTATTTGGCGCGCTTCAAATTGTTTTTGGTGAAATCACCATCCGCTAGCCCAGTTTGGAAGGCATAGTTTGACCACGTAAGGTCGGTTGATTTTCCAGTTTGATGGTTTTGCATGAGCATCATTTCTGGACGCCAGTATTGACCCAAATATTGCTGATAGCCTTTAAAATCGAGTGTTTTGAGTAAGGACTTTTTGCGATCATAGAATTCGATTTTGATAACGCGATATTCTGTTTGGTCAATCCAAGCGATTTGCTTGGTGTAGCCAGAATATTTGTCAGTAGGAGTACGTTCCACTACGAAGCACTCCAGATCACCGCAGGCCTCATCATTAAGGTAGTTATAGGTATACTTTTCGACTTCTTGTGAACTCAAATCTTCAAACGCGAATTCACTGCCCATGAACGGGCCTGATTTATTTCGTGATGCAATGCGTTTTACACGTTTCAATGCGGGGAGAAACAGCCATTGATCATCAGCTTCAGTTTTATGAGAGAAGGTGAGTAGGGCGGTGCCGCGTACATCTTTGGGTTCATCAAAGATGGTCATGCTCTTATCGCCATCATCTTCAACTTCAAGGCTTTTAACTCGCAAAGAGCGAATACTTTCTTCACCTTGTTTATTGCGCAGAGTCATTGTCATATCAGCGGTGGAGTCTTGCCAGCCCTGATTACGCTTGTCGCTTTCAATAGCGATTTCTAAGCCTTTTTCTTGAGCTGTTTGTGCGAATAGGTTGCTCGCGAAAACGACGGATAAAGCAAGCAAACTTGTTTTTATAATTGGACGCATAAAGGTCTCCTTAAAAATCCTGTCCAGCGTGGCGCATAGCTTACGCGCTGTGCCAGAGAGGCTTCAAGGAGATACTGCTGAATGGCGCTGGAATAGTCTGTTCAGCGACTGAGACTTGCGGGGGTTACGCGCAACACTTCGTCGATGGTCGTTTGGCCCGAGGCAACTTTGTGGGCGCCACTCAAACGTAAAGACTGCATACCTTCTTTTATCGCAATTTTGCGCAAATCCATGATATTGGTTTGGTCATGAATATTGGCTTTCATTTGTTCGCTAAGCGGCATCACTTCGTATACACCTGCACGACCACGATAACCGGTGTTTCTACACTCCAAACACCCGACCGGTTTACAGGCTTTCTCAGGTTGTTTGGTTTTCCATGGGCTGGTTAGTTCTGCCCAGTCATTGGCATCAATTACGGTTTCTGTCTTACAGCTTGTGCACAGTGTACGTACCAAACGCTGTGCCATGACACCAAGCAAGGTTGCGCGAATCAAATAGGGCGCGACACCTAGTTCCAAAAGACGGCTGATAGAGCTTGGAGCATCATTGGTATGCAAGGTGGATAAAACCAAGTGGCCAGTTAATGCGGCTTGAATCGCCATTTCAGCGGTTTCTAAATCGCGAATTTCACCAACCATGATGATGTCTGGGTCTTGTCTCATCAATGCTTTCAAACCATCTGCAAACCCCAGATCGATATTGTGCTGCACTTGCATTTGATTAAATGCGGGCTCAATCATTTCGATTGGGTCTTCGACGGTACTCACGTTCACTTCTTGTGTTGCCAGTTCACGAAGCGTTGAATAAAGCGTTGTGGTTTTACCGGAACCAGTTGGGCCTGTGACAAGGATAATTCCGTGTGGTTGGCGAATCATGTTCTGCCAGCGTTTTAGATCTTCATTTGCAAACCCGAGATCTGCAAAACTGCATTGCAGCACATCAGGGTCAAAGATACGCATCACAAGCTTTTCGCCGAATGCGGTTGGCAGGGTCGATAAACGTAGCTCGATTTCTTTATCTTTATCGTTCTTTGTTTTTATTCGGCCATCTTGTGGTTTACGTTTCTCGGCAACGTTTAATCGGCCTAATATCTTAAGGCGACTGGTAACGGCAATCCCGACCTTAGCGGGAAATTCGTATACGGGATGAAGAACGCCATCTATTCTGAATCGCATGTTGACGATGTCGCGACGTGGCTCTAAATGGATATCACTCGCGCGCTGATCGAAGGCATATTGAAGCAGCCAATCAACAATGTTGACGATATGTTGGTCGTTAGCGTCGTGATTCGATTTGCCAGAGCTACCGCCAAGTTCGAGCATTTGCTCGAAGTTTTGTGTGTAGGCGCTTTGATCTGCATCGACACCGGCTTTGTTGACAGACTTAGCTAGTTCATAGAACTCAATGGTAAATCGTCTTAAATCTGCGGGATTGGCAATGACACGCTTGATGTCCTTTTTCAGAACATGTTGTAGATCGTTTTCCCAGTCATGCGCAAAAGGCTGAGCACTGGCGATCACGACTTCTTCACTATTCACTTCAACGGCAAGAATTTGATGTCGTTGCGCAAAAGCAAATGACATTACTTGTGAGGTTTTGAGTGAATCAACTTTTAGAGGATCAATATTGAAGATCTCTTGCTCTGACCAGTCACTGAGCCAGTCGAGCAAGTAATTCATATCAACATTCACATCGCCATTGAGCGCTTTTAAACCTGCGCCGGCAATGATTTCGAGTGGGTGGAGTTGTACGTGTTTTTGACCACGGGGTGAACTGAGGAGTTTATCCGCATCGTCTTGCGCAAGAATGCCGTCACTCACCAATTGATTGACGGTTCGACTAAAATCAAGCGTCAGCGAAGCCGTGGTCTGTTGCACGTGAAAATCCTATTGTTATGTCTGCCTTATAGCGATTTACCTTGAAGTTTTTCCCATTTCACAAAATACATTGCGGCAAGGAATAAAACCATGGTGATCACTGTGATGAAAGTGTCTGCTGATAGCCAAGACTCTTGCATATAGGCATCAACAAACGCGCGCGTGAAGTAAAACAGCACAATAAAGCACAGCCATACATATGAACGCAGTTTATTTAAGAGTAGGCCAGGAAGCACAATCAGCAAGGGGATATATTTCACAGCAAGTACTAAAGCAACTGATACACCTTCTGGTAGTCCGGGTACAAAGGTGGTGTAGGCCAAGATGACTAGCAGAGCGACATAGCTGATCTTAGTAACAAGTGCTGCACGTTTGCTTTTGAGTTCGAGAGAATTTGTCATAACGTTTTCTGAATCTGATTAAGAATTAAGTTTACGAGCGAGCGTGGCTAATCGTTTACCGAGGGCTTGGCATAGCGCGGTTTCATGTTCGCTCAAAGCACCGTTTGTTCCCATTTCTGTATGACTTGCGCCGTATGGGGTGCCGCCTGTTGTTGTGTCATGCAAGGCTTTTTCAGTGTAGGGAAGGCCTGAAATAACCATGCCCTGATGCATCAGAGGGATCATCATTGAAAGCAGCGTCGTCTCTTGCCCTCCATGCATTGAACCTGTTGAGGTAAATACACTTGCCGGTTTTCCAGATAGCGCACCGCTCATCCATAGGCTGCTAGTGCCATCTAAAAAGTATTTTAAAGGGGCCGCCATATTTCCAAAACGAGTTGGGCTACCTAATGCGAGACCCGCACAGTCTTTGAGGTCTTCATCGCTGCAATACATGGCACCTTCATTCGGAACCGCTGCAATGCTTTGCTCATTGTTTGCAGACACTGGAGGAACAGTCCGTACTCGTGCTTCGATACATGAAACGGATTCGATTCCGCGAGCTATTTGCATTGCCATTTTTTCTGTTGCGCCATTACGCGAGTAATACAGAACGAGGACGTAAGGGTTCGACATTAAATCAATTCCAATACGTTTTCTGGTGGACGACCAAGAACGGCTTTGTCACCTTTCACGACAATCGGACGCTCAATAAGTTTTGGCGCTTCGGTCATCGCTTTGATCAAATCATCATCAGCGATTGAGGTATCTTTTAATCCTCGTTCTTTGTATGCATCTTCGCCTTTTCGAAGTAGTTCGCGAGCAGAAATACCAAGCTTCGAAAGAAGTGAACTAATTTCCTCTGCAGAGGGTACATCTTCGAGATAAAGCTTAATGGTTGGGGTAATGCTTTTTTCTTCGATAAGAGCGAGAGTTTGGCGTGACTTTGAACAACGTGGGTTGTGGTAAATCGTAATGTCTGTCATGTTTAAACTGCCATTAAATAGAGTAATTATGCCTAATTTTGATGGCGTGCATGATAACAATAAGTTGAATGGTTAAGGAACGAATTGTGCGAAGAATTCTTGGTATATTGATGACGTTAATGGCACTGCAAGCTTGCTCCCAAGCAAGCTCTTCAGTCGACAAAGTGTTTCAGCTTCACGCGCAAAACGATCTCGCTTATTCAGACATTGGTACTGATTTTGTTCTAATTAATTACTGGGCAAGTTGGTGCAAACCCTGCGTGAAAGAAATTCCTGAACTCAACGAGCTGGATAATCATCCCCAATTATCTGTATTTGCATACAATTTTGATCGCCTCAGTGGCGACAAACTACAAAGTGAAGCGGATAAATTTAATCTGCAACTTCCTATGCTGCTCAATGATCCCGCATCTATGTTCGGAGAAGAAACGCCTGGCGCATTGCCAGCCACCTTGGTGCTTAATCCAAAAGCAGGTACCAAACAATGGCTAATGGGTGCTCAAACACAACAAAGTGTGTTGAGAGCGATTGGCGTGGAGTAATTCACTTAAATACCTTTGGAGACGTTTATGGCGCGTAAAATTGAAGGGCAGGTAAAAGATTTAGATGGGTTTAGTGTCACCAGAATTCTCCCTCATAAAGAGCAGAGAATGGTTGGTCCATTTACTTTTCTTGATCATATGGGCCTGCTGATTTCGCGCCGGGCGAGGGCGTTGATGTTCGTCCTCATTCCCACATTGGCTTGAGCACAAGTACCTATATGCTTGAGGGTGCCATGTTGCACAGAGATAGCTTGGGTAACAATCTTGAGGTATTGCCCGGTGATGTGAACTGGATGACCGCGGGTAGAGGTATTGTTCATTCGGAGCGCGAAACGATTGAAGTGAAGGCGTCTCAACATCGCCTACACGGCATTCAAGCTTGAGTTGCGCTACCTGAGGACATGGCGGAAATCGAGCCAAGCTTCACGCACATCAAAAAAGTACAGTTGCCGCATTTCATGCACGATGGTGTGATCAAACGTTTGATAGCAGGCGAAGCCTTTGGCATGACCTCACCACTTAAAACCTATTCGCCCATGTTTTATCTCGACGTGATTGCGAAAGCAGGATCAATGCTTGATCGCCCAAACCCAGAACAAGATTGCCTTATATATGTGCTCGATGGCGAAGTGCGAATTGGTGGTGAAACGTTTTGCGCCAATGAATCAGTCGTGCTTGAAGAGCATGACTTATGTTTGGAGTGCTTGAGTTATTCTCGCGTGCTTATGCTCGGTGGCGAAGCTTTTCCAACTGCGCCACATATGTTTTGGAACTTTGTGTCGTTTAGTCGTGAACAAATTGATCAAGCGAGCCGTGATTGGAAAGAAGGGAAGTTTCCAAAAATCCCTGGAGATAGTTGCGAATATACGCCTGTTCCAGAGAAGTGATTGAGCCCCTATGAGGGGCTCATACTGTGCTCTAGTAGTTCTTTCGTTCGAATTGGTCATCCGAAGGGTCAGTCGTGTAACGACCTTCTACCTGATCCCAGTGATATCGATCACCCATCATCTCTTGAATACGTGAATCTGATGTGCGAGCACTTGCTGCTAGCTTGCCAGTTGTGCGGCGTGCCCCCCACCATGTAATGGTTACTTCTTCAGGCGCATTTGAAGCCATTGAACGGAAGTACCAAGGAACCACGTGGTTATGTTTGTTAACGAAATCAGGGCCTGACAAATACCAGAATCGATTATGAATAAACGTAACCATACCCTCTAGGATCGTATTTCGATCTCCGATCCAAATATCCAAAATACCACTCGATTTGTACCAAGTTACTGGCAAGTTGTGTCGATCGATTAAGGTTTGAATATCCCAGCGCGCATGTTCGCCGACCCAATCAGTATTACCGTCGCCATTCGCATCACCAAGGTATGATTTTGGATCTGCTGACCAGAAAGGATCAAGCAATTCTAAGCGGTCGACAGTCAGGTTATTGCCGACAGTACCGTTATAGACCGCGTCACTGATTTTCTTTGTGACGTTAGTCGCTAACTGGCTACCAAGAGAATGACCTGATAATCGAACATAGTATGAGGTGCTGCCCGAAAGCACTGATGTGATTTGTTCAAACGCAATGTCAGAAACAGATTTGTTTGGTGACAGCGCTGTACTATACGAACCATCGTTTAAACGATAACGCATGCCGCGCGGTCCATTGGGCGTCCAGATTTTCGCTTCAGCATCTTTTACTTCTGCCTCGTCAGCTAACTGGTTCCAGTAAAAGTACGCAATGTTCCAATCACGCGCTTTCCAACTTGCCGATGTAATCACGTTCTCGCCGTTGTAATCGAATAAAAAATCTTCACGTGAATAGTTGTTTTGCGATGAACCATTTTGCCATCCATGGAAGTGAATAATGGTTGATTTGGTTGGATCAAAGTAGTTTAAGGAGACATTGTTCACTGTACCGTCTTGTTCAATTGCCTTGACGGAAGTGTTGTTTTCATCAAACCAGTACAAGCCATAGTCGAGCGTATCTTGCGCTGCGGCAGCGAAACTGCTTGAGAAAATTAGGACTGAAAAACTAAGAAATTTTTGAATGGTTTTTGTCATGCTGTTTACCTTGTATTTATTTTTATAATCCGCACACGACAGCAAAACGATGTGCGCCATGGACGTTAACGGCAAACTAAGTAACGAGCAAGTCGTCATTATCTGAATTAATGAGTTTGTCCTATTTGATTTAATTTATGGCCGGCTAAAAAAATTGCATCCTTTGATGACG
>NZ_LWFI01001099.1:0-1845 GCF_001635735.1 Oleiphilus sp. HI0067 | reverse complement strand
TGTCTTCTTTAAAAGACTTAACCAAAACAGGACGCATCGAAACGGCACAAGAACGTGCGCAAGTGGATGAGTTTATCAAAGCCTTCAATGTGAAAACGCCAAGCCAGTCGCAGATGATTGGTAATCTCTCTGGCGGAAACCAACAGAAAGTATCGATTGCAAAAGGCCTTATGACATCACCCGATGTGCTTATCCTGGATGAGCCGACACGTGGCGTAGATGTGGGCGCGAAGAAAGAGATTTATCAACTCATTAACCAGTTTAAAGAGCAGGGTATGAGCATCATCTTGGTGTCGTCCGAAATGCAAGAAGTACTAGGTATGAGTGATCGAATTTTGGTAATGCATGAAGGCAAACTGACTGGTGAGTTCAAGGCTGAAGAGGCTGATCAAGAGTTACTTTTGGCATGTGCGGTGGGTCAAACTCAACAGCAAGCGACAACAGCGGAAGTGGAGGCATAAACGTGGTCGATGCGGTGCGTAACAAAATTTTCAGCAAAGAATGGCTGATTGAGCAGAAGTCATTAATCGCTTTATTGCTCTTGATTGTAGTGGTGTCTTTTCTAAACCCGAATTTCTTTACGGTTGATAATCTACTCAACATCTTACGCCAAACATCTGTCAACGCGATTATCGCAGTGGGCATGACCTTTGTGATTCTGACCGCTGGCATTGACTTAAGTGTGGGCTCGGTACTCGCATTATGTGGTGCTATTTGTGCGAGCATGATTGGTTTAGAGGTGCCGGTAATGATCGCAGTTCCTGCGTCATTGCTCGCAGGTGCACTGCTCGGCGCTATTAGTGGTGTGATTGTTTCAAAGGGGAGGGTGCAAGCCTTCATAGCAACCTTAGTGACTATGACCTTGCTGCGCGGCGTAACCTTGGTTTATACCGACGGTCGACCCATTTCAACTGGCTTTACTGATACTGCCGATAGTTTTGCTTGGTTCGGTACAGGCTATGCGTTTGGTATTCCTGTTCCTGTTTGGATTATGGTCGTCGTTTTTGGTGCTGGTTGGTATGTACTCAACCACACGCGTTTCGGCCGTTACGTTTATGCCCTTGGCGGCAACGAGGCGGCAACAAGATTATCTGGTATCAATATTGATCGAATTAAAATCGGTGTATATGCGATCTGTGGTTTTCTCGCAGCACTTGCCGGCATCATTGTTACCTCGCGGCTATCTTCTGCGCAACCGACAGCTGGTATGGGTTATGAGTTAGATGCTATTGCCGCAGTGGTACTCGGTGGAACTAGCTTAATGGGAGGCAAGGGCCGAATTATAGGGACTCTGATTGGTGCCCTAATTATCGGTTTCTTAAATAACGCTCTGAATCTCTTAGATGTCTCGTCGTACTATCAAATGATTGCAAAAGCAGTCGTAATATTACTGGCGGTACTCGTGGATAATCGAAGTAAATAATCTGTTGTTAATGACGTAATAACGAGTCGAAATGTGCTGTCTCGATCACACAAGACCAAGGACATAAAGATGAAAAAACTGATTACTCTTGTTTCAACCTTATTGGTGTTGGCTTCTTTTTCTATGATGACAAAGGCAGCTGACACACTGGCTATTGTAGTCTCCACCTTAAACAACCCTTTCTTCGTGACGATGAAAGACGGCGCTGAAGCCAAGGCAAAAGAGTTGGGATATAAACTCATCGTGCTCGACTCACAAAACGACCCAAGCAAGGAACTATCGAACATTGAAGATTTGACGGTTCGTGGGGTGAAAGCAATCTTACTTAATCCAGCAGATTCAGACGCGGCGGCCAATGCTATTCGCATGGTTAATCGCGCCAAAATCCCCGTGTTAACCTTGGATCGTGGCGCTTCGCGCGG
>NZ_LWFI01001098.1:0-788 GCF_001635735.1 Oleiphilus sp. HI0067 | reverse complement strand
AGCACAACCGGCCCTATAACCAGTGAGTGTCAGAAAAACTATACATTGTTGTTCACAGATGGTTTTAATACCCAAAACACAACAAGCGAAGTTCAGTCTGTGCTTAATGACGGTATCGGCAACCAAGATGGTTCTGCGGGTGCCCCTTATCAAGACAGTTACTCAACGACACTCGGCGATATTGCATATGATGCTTATACAACGAACTTGAGAGGTGACCTCCCAACAGGTGCAGTGCGAGTCAATCCGCTTTGTGCAGACGCGAGTCCGGATGCTTGGTTAGACTGTAATACTAATCTACACATGAACACTTATACCGTCGGCTTAGGTTTGCGCGGGAATATCTTTGGTGTGACTCATCATGCTGTGGAAGATGCTCATGGGGCTAATACTGAACCAGTTTGGCCAGATGTTTCTGATGAAGGTCTTCCTCAGGTGGATGATTTATATCACGCAGCAGTCAATGGCCGTGGCGAAATGTACAGCGCAACGTCGCCTGATTCTTTGAAAGAAGCGCTGCGTTCGGCGATCAACGATATTGTGACATCTATTGGTAGCGGTTCAGGTGTAACCTTTAACTCTTCATCATTACGTGCGCAAGATGGCACATCTATTTATACAACACTCTTTAATTCGTCTGACTGGAGTGGTGACTTAGAAGCACGCTTACTCGATCCAAGCAATGGTGATGTGCTTGATATTGTTTGGTCAAACTCAGCGGGTGAGGCTTCAGGTGCTGCGGCTTTATTGGATGAAAGAGATATTTCAGTTGCTGATCAAGAGCGAGT
>NZ_LWFI01001097.1:0-1177 GCF_001635735.1 Oleiphilus sp. HI0067 | reverse complement strand
GCACGCCACGATTAACCCAGAGCGCCAGCCCATAAACAGCCACACAACGAGTAATACGGCAATCATGCCCGCCATCAAGTTTTGACCAAGGCTCTGCAAACGATCTTTGGTATAGCTCGCCTGCTCAAACACCTCATCCAAGGAGACAACCCCACCGGTCTCTGCCTCAACTGACCTCAGCACATTTTTAACCGACGCAGTCCAAGGATTAATCTGACTTGAAACTTCGATACGCGCTGCGACCAATATGACGCGATCACCATCAACACGCATGATGTTATCTTCTGGTTTAGAGTAACTTTTTTCGACAGTAGCTATATCACGCAACAATACGTCACCACTGGTGCTTTTCACTGGCAACTGTCGAATACGATCAAGCGAGTCAAACTCGCCACGCACTTCTATAGCGCTAAATACTTTGTCGCTCAACAGACGACCCGCAACTTCTTTGGAGTCGGATGCTTCAACAATCGCCGCTAACTCTTGAACCGTCATCCCTAGTTCGGCTAATTCATAGGGTTCTACATATATTTGCACTGTCTCATCTGGCGCGCCATGTAAACTGACATACTCAGTACCTGGAACCGCTTCAATGCGATCTTTCAATATTTGCGAAATGCGATTCATAATATCGAGCTGAGGCGCACCTTCGCCCTGCCACTTCACAGCTGTAATCAAGGTATATGCATATGCGATGTTCTCTTCTTCGATAATCTTTGGAACAGAAGCTTGTGGCGGGAGCTTACGGCTCGCATCTTTAATGCGATCTCTCACGCGAGAAATCAGCTGTTGGTTGGTTTGAGAGGTAACTCTATCTTCGAGTTCCACAGCTAGAACCGAAACATTACTACGAGACGTTGAATTAATCGTTTTGATCTCAGAAATGCTCGCTAACTCAGACTCAAGCACTTCAGTAATTGAAGATTCAACCAGCCTTGCCGATGCACCCGGAAACTCTGTCACAACAGAAATAAAGCGTTGTGTAATACGAGGATCTTCGATCTTAGGTAGCGCAAACCAAGCAGATAAACCTGCGGCGCAAATCACAATCAAGGTCATCAACAAAAGATGGGGATTTTCATAAAACGCAGCACTGACAGAGCTTAAGCGTGATCCAGATTTCTGCATTACTGGGCTCCTACGATCACGGCGTTTTGATCGGCATATCGGACTTTTT
>NZ_LWFI01001096.1:0-1090 GCF_001635735.1 Oleiphilus sp. HI0067 | reverse complement strand
AAAATATCTCCATCTTTCGCTGCTACAGCAATACGAATAAAGTTTCCTAAATTCTCCAAATCAGAACGGTTGTCCATCATATTTTGAACAAACTCATGCTCTAACGGAATCAATCGCTCAAAAGATGCATCGGGTTTTATTTGGGCTGCGTTAAAGCCTAAAAAAGCGGTTATTAGAAGAAAAATCCCCAGAATCACTGGGCGATTTTTAAATATTAAGCGCTCCGCGACCGTACCGGAACCAACACTATTGTTCGTTCCCGCAGAACTTTGATCGGCATTTGCCATTCGTAAATCCTCTTACACTATCACTAGTAAAAATTGTCTAAAGATTCTTGCCTGATGGACTAACTAACTCCACGCCAGACTCACCCACGAGCGCCAAACGATCACGAGTAATGTAAACCATCGCAGTATGACCTAAACGATCTGCGCGGGAATACGAAGAGAATGTTTCACCGCCATCATTGCTGACTATCACAGTCCCTGCATTACCAGTAATGCTAATTTGCTTATTACCATCTAACGCACCGCCCATCAGTGAACTTTCTGTGCCCGAATCAACTTTTGACCACGAGCGACCAGCATTGACGGTCTTAAACAAGTTTCCACGGAGACCAAATACCAAGGCGCTGTTTTTATCCTTGAGAGGCAAAACACCGAAAAACGAACCTTCATACGGACTATTTACCGTATCCCAAGATTGACCTTTATCACTTGAGGTAAACAACACACCCGCTTCACCTGCAATGATCAAATTGCCACCTTCAAGAACCTTAATCGCGTTCAAATGAAAACGATCTAAGTTATCCAGACGGTCGCCGGCATTTTCCCATGTGCGACCACCATCTGTCGTTTCGAACAAAAACCCATAAGCACCCACTGCAAAACCATGCGTGTCAGTCAAAAATGCAACATCTAAGAAAGGCTTTGACGCACCAATTTCAGCATCAAGTTCAGCATCCTCGAGCGCATATTGAGCATCTTCAAGTTCATACTCGAGATCTTCGTCTGAGCCACCACTTTCATCTAATTCAAACTCTAACTCAGCGATGTAAGCTTCGGCTTGCTCTATGATGGATTGATTAGCT
>NZ_LWFI01001095.1:0-1040 GCF_001635735.1 Oleiphilus sp. HI0067 | reverse complement strand
TCAAGCCCAACTGCTTCGCCAAAACGTTCGGCTTCTTGTTCCATTGCTTCGAGCGTCAGTATGTCTTGGCTGAGTACTTTCACTTCAGAATCGCGACCATCTTTTACGGCCTGCGCTAATGCATTCTGTAAGTCTTCGGTGGTTACAGAAACTTCGAGAAGCTTTTGCTCATGCATCTGTAAAGAGCAATCGCGGCCGCCTAAGGCTAGCGTCCATTCGCCGTTACCAATTACTTGGATTTCTTGGTGGCGAGTCGTTTCGATATTGAGCTCAATAAGCACGTTTTTGTTATCGCCAACGCCAGTGGCTTTTACTTCGTTCAGTATTTCAAGTACCAGTCCTGGGGCACTTTCTGAAACCGCCTGTAGGCGTTTTTCTTGGCTGCCTTTAAATGAAGAAGGGCTTGGTAGTATGCGCTGACCTTTACCTCCACCGCCGCCAATGGCTTTTAAGCGTATGCGGTTTTCTGGAAACTTTTTACCGATCTCAACGACTTGTTCGGCGATGGTTTGCTGAAGTTCTTCAACGGTATATAGGTCGATGCCTTTTTTGTAGCCTGCTGCAAGTACTAGGTCAGCTTTGTCTTCCATCGACTCAGTTTGCTTGAGCACAGCAACGTCTACATTTAGCGCTTCTTGTTCGCAGAGTGCCAATAGCGCAGCTTCGTCAGGATGTTTTTTCAATAGGGTAATGGCTGTTGCGTTATCAATACCCGGCGTCACGCTAACCCCAACTTTGAGTGCAGTGCGCTTCGCTTCGTCCTTCAAGCCCGCATCGTGTACGGTACGCGAACATGGGCCAATGAACGTGAGGCCTGCGCTCTCCATCGCGGCGACCATAGTTTCGTCTTCGGCCATAAAACCATAACCGGCAAAGATCGCGTTGTAGTCGTTTTCGTGCGCTATTTGAATGATTTGCTGAATACGTGCTTCGCGCTCAGCTTTATCGGCACCGGTATAGTCGGGTACTCGGTGAACGCGAGAAGAATCTTCCAACTGACGTAACTCAGGAGCGAGGGCATTCTGATATACGACGCTGTC
>NZ_LWFI01001094.1:0-531 GCF_001635735.1 Oleiphilus sp. HI0067 | reverse complement strand
ATGTACGCAGCGAAAGAAGCGGGTAAAAACCGTTATGTTATCTTTCAAGACGACAAGCATCGCATCGATTCATAATAAGAAAAATCTGTTAAACAATCACTAGAACTTAGTTGTTTCTAACGTTCGTACTTTCAAAAATTTTATTCGCATTGCCCTCTACAAAACCCGAAAACTCTTCGCCCGAAGGTAAAGGGTAGCGTTTCGCAAACTCATAAAAGACACTCGGAATGTCGTACTTCCCCTCTTGGAATTGAATAGATACTTTGTCGGCCAAAGTGGATGACTGTTCCAAATAAATCTCTGGGCTTCCTTTTACTTTTCCACCCGCGCTATTCAATTGATAACCGTGATCTTCTAAAAACGCATTCAACACGTGAATATCATTCAAGCCATCCACATCGCTGAGGGAATTCACTTTCACCGTAAAATGGTTTGGCACAAAGCCAAAGACATAAAACCACGCCGCATACTCTGATTCTTGTAAAAGAGTCTGATACACCGAATACGAAGGCTGGCCCCACGACACCCCTG
>NZ_LWFI01001093.1:0-1801 GCF_001635735.1 Oleiphilus sp. HI0067 | reverse complement strand
CGTTAAACATTGGAACGATACCTTGTTTAGTTTTAAAACGAGTCGTGATCCGTCGTTTCGTTTTAAAAATGGGCATTTCATAATGATTGGCTTGCCACATGAGGGGAAGCCTCTAATGCGCGCTTATAGTATTGCGAGTGCGAACTATGAAGAAGAGCTCGAGTTTTTCAGTATTAAAGTTCCTGATGGGCCTCTTACATCTAAGCTTCAAAAAATCAAAGAAGGAGATGAGATTCTTCTTAGCAGAAAACCAACTGGTACTTTGATTCTCGATAATCTCTTGCCCGGGAAAAACCTATATTTGATTAGCACAGGTACTGGGTTAGCTCCGTTTATGAGCATCATCCGNGACCCTGAAACCTACGCTGCGTATGATAATGTGATTCTAACGCATGGTACGCGGTTTGTTTCTGAATTGGCTTATCAAGATGAAATTCTCAACGACTTGCCAAACAACGAGTACTTTGGCGACGAGGTCAAAGAGAAACTAATCTATTACCCAACAGTTACTCGCGATGAATTCAAAACTCAAGGAAGAATTACCGATGCGATGCGTAACGGAAAATTAGCCTCAGATATCGGTTTGCCACCCTTAGATCTTGAAAATGATCGTTTCATGATTTGTGGTAGCCCAAGCATGTTAAAAGAGACATGTGAAATCCTTGATGAGATGGGGTTTGAGGAAGCTAAGCAGGGTAATTTAGGACACTACGTTATTGAACGAGCGTTTGTAGAGAGTTAGTTTTCACTAAACAAAAAAGGCGTGCTCAGCACGCCTTTTTTGTTTGTACTCATTAGTTGAATTCAACAATTTCGGCTCCAACTACGTATCCCTCTGGTCCGTTTGGAGCGCATCGAATGACGCGCAAAGTCGCTGTTAGATCTGCTGTTTGTTCGGTGCCAGATTTGATCGTGGTGCGAAAAATAGCATCTTTATCAAGTGGTTCTTTCAGCCTAAACATCAGACCAGCTCCACTTAAGTTTAAGCACATAGCTGGGTATGTTTTGTTTGAGTCGAGCATGTGAATCTCAATGTCAGTGTTTAATGCCATTCTCCGAAAATTGCGTTTTTCAGAATAATTGCGTTGTACATTGGTCATAGCGACATGTGCCATAGCGACTTGATCCTGTTATTTTCTTTTATATCTAGCAGATAGATAAAGAATAATCCAAGAATCGGATAAGTTTTGATCAAGAGGGAGGCGTGACGGTGAGACTGTCTACTAGGTCTCACCGTGCTACGAAGTTTTACAAATGAAGGGGAATGTTGAGTTGCTTAAGCCCAGCTATCGTTCTTTTTGCTTGGTTTAAGTAGCGGGACGATGAGCGCAAGAATGACACCTAGTAGAACAAGTGCGCCTCCGATTAGCATCATATTGGATTCCGACTTGTCTTTTAATCGAGCATTCTCAACCTCGAGTAGTTCGAGTTGATTGCGTAACTCTTCATTGCTCTCACGCAGCTCTCGGTTGCTGCGGTCTAGGTTAAGAGCATCCGCTGATACGGATTTAACACGCGCTAACTCAGTGTTGTTAGCGTTTAGTGTTTTACTCGTTTGTGCATGATCTTTCTCAAGTGCATTGAAGTTACCTTGCAAGGCGTTGAGTTTTGTATTCAGATCTTTATTGCTAGTACGCAATTGATTTAATTCTTTTTCTGCTTTGGCCAATTTCGCTTTCGCGATAGGTTCTGCAGATAGGTAGCGTGTTGGCAAATAACCCTCTGTTCCGCCTTTTGTGCGTACAAAGGAGTACCCTGTTTCTTTGTTTTGTTCGATGATTTCAATGGCTGTGCCGCTTGG
>NZ_LWFI01001092.1:0-1321 GCF_001635735.1 Oleiphilus sp. HI0067 | reverse complement strand
GTTGACAGCCCCTCATTACGGAAATTACGGTTAATTTCAAACACACGATCAAAACCGCCAACAACTAAACGCTTCAAATATAGCTCTGGCGCGATACGCAAAAACATGTCGATATCTAAAGCATTGTGGTGCGTTTCAAATGGCTTAGCCGTCGCACCACCTGGAATCACCTGAAGCATTGGTGTTTCAACTTCCATGAAGTCTTTTTCAGCTAAGTAATTGCGAATAGCACTCACGATCTTCGAACGAATCATGAAGGTGTTGCGCGTATCTTCGTTAGCAATCAAATCAACATAACGCTGACGATACTTTGTTTCTTGATCCGCTAAGCCATGATATTTATCAGGCAGAGGACGCAAAGATTTCGTCAAAATACGGAAGTTAGCGACATCAGTAACTTCAACATATAAGTCACCCTTACCTGATTTACTCAGCGTGCCGGTTGCTCCAACAATATCGCCAAGATCTAGGTTGGCCCAATCTTTCGATTCTTTCTGGATAGGCTTGCCCACATAACTCTGGATTGAGCCAGATACGTCTTGAATGCCTACAAACGGGCCACCACGACGCATAACGCGCCCGGCAACAGCAACAGGGATAGCTAACTCAACAAGCTCTTCTTTACTCTTATCACCATACTGCGCTTGCAAATCACCCGCTAAGTTCTCACGACGGTGGTCATTGGGGTGACCGTTCGATTTACTACCTTCACGCAACTGCTCAAGTTTCGCTTTTCGCTCTGCGATCAACTTGTTTTCATCTTCAATAGATAGGCTTTGCTCTGACTTTACATCGTTCGACATGTTTGGTTCCGAATAAAATTACAATCCTAGCTTGAGGCTAGCTTCAATAAACTGATCTAAATCGCCATCTAACACTGCATTGCAGTTGCTAGTTTCGACATTGCTACGTAAATCTTTAATACGAGAAGAATCTAGTACATAAGAACGGATTTGGCTTCCCCAGCCGATATCCGATTTGCTCTCTTCTAAGGCTTGTGCTGCTTCACTACGCTTCATCATCTCAAGTTCATAGAGTTTGGCACGCAACTGTTGCATGGCCTTGTCTTTGTTCTGATGCTGTGAACGCTGATTTTGACACTGAACAACAATACCCGAAGGTTCGTGCGTGATACGAATCGCTGAATCCGTCGTGTTGACGTGCTGACCACCCGCACCACTTGATCGATATGTATCGATACGCAAATCTGCTGGGTTAATTTCAATGTCGACATTGTCATCAATCTCTGGGGAGACGAACACAGAAGCAAATGAAGTATGGCGACGATTTCCCGAATCAAAAGGTGATTTACGAACTAGGC
>NZ_LWFI01001091.1:0-1904 GCF_001635735.1 Oleiphilus sp. HI0067 | reverse complement strand
ACGACCAAGAAGAGGCCCTGAGTATGGCCGATAAAGTGGTTGTGATGAATCAAGGCAGAATTGAACAATGTGCTTCGCCTAATTTGGTGTATCGCAAACCGGCATCAGAATTCGTTGCAGACTTCGTTGCGTCGATGAATATTTTCTCGCTTGAAGCTGAGCGTGAAAGTCAGGCGACGAAAGACTTGCAGACCCATTTAGATCTTCATTCGACAAGTGCTTCTCTCGCAATTCGTCCAGAGCATTTGGTGTTAGAGGGTGATGTAGAGTTCGGTCTTGCGAGTGAGAAAGGCGTCGTTGTCTCAGCTCGCGTCGAGGCAATTGAGTATTTCGGCCGATTCGTTTCTATTCAATTGGTATGTGATGCTTGGGGTAAGAGTCTCGAAATAGATTTGCCATCTACCAAGCTGCAATTTTTTGACTTGAGTTTAGGCGCACAGCATAAAGTTGCCTTGCCGAAAGAAGCGCTGCATGTGTTTTCTCAAGATGCGGAGACGGCTTAGTGACTACCTTAACTTTAAATCTTCGTTCTTGGTTTAACGGTTTATCTGAAACGGATCGAACTATCCGCTTGTTTGTTCAGTTGGGTGTTATTGGGGCATTGAGTGTCGCAATTTTGCTCCCTTTGTTTTCTTTACTGAGTAAAAGTGTTGAGGATAGTGATGGACACTTTGTTGGTCTGGATAACTTTTTAACGTATTTTGGTTCGCAGGGTTTACAGCAGTCTTTATCTAACTCCTTGTTTATATCTTTGGTCGTGACTTTAATTGTCGTGGTCTGCGCATTTCTTTACGCCTATGTACTAACGCACTCTCGCATTCCTGCAAAAGGGCTGTTTAGATTTTTAGCGATGTTGCCGCTGTTAGCGCCTTCTTTACTGCCAGCTATCGCGTTGATTTATATCTTTGGTAAGCAAGGTTTTTTGCGAGAATGGTTGTTCGGTGCCGAGATATACGGCCCTATTGGAATAGTGATGGGGAGTGTATTTTGGATTTTTCCGCACGCGTTCATGATTCTTTATACCGCTCTACGCCAGAACGATGCGCGCTTATATGAATCAGCAAATGCTTTGAAAACGAGTGCTTTTCGAACCTTTATGACGGTTACGCTGCCGAATGCTCGTTACGGACTGATTAGCGCTGCACTTGTTTCATTTACTCTTATGATTACTGACTTTGGTGTTCCCAAAGTGATTGGTGGTCAATATAACGTGCTCGCCACTGACATTTACAAGCAAGTTATCGGGCAACAGAATTTTCAAATGGGAGCGGTGGTGAGTCTCGTGTTATTGGCGCCTGTATTAATCACCTTTGTTGCTCAGCGTTATGTCGAATCGAAGCAAAAAGTCACCGTAACATCTAGCAGCAAGCCTTATTTGCCCTCTAAAAAGCTATCGCGTGATTTACTCGGTCTTTTGGTGTGTCTGCCTATTCTGGCATCGATGCTGCTCGTAGTTGGTACCGCGATTTATGCGTCTTTCGTGACTTATTGGCCTTATAATTTGTCATTTTCTCTGAACAATTATCAGTTTGATTTGATGGATGGCGGAGGCTGGGCCTCGTTTGGTAACTCTTTGCAGATGGCAGCTTGGACAGCTTTATTCGGCACTCTATTGATTTGGTTTGTCGCATACTTTAATGAGCGAGCTGCGCAGAATGTCTTCTTGAAGCGAATTGTTCATGCGCTCGCAATTTTGCCAATGGCTGTTCCTGGCATGGTGCTGGGTTTAGCATACATCTTCTTTTTTAATCAGCCTAACAATCCTTTGAACAGTGTGTATGGAACAATGACGATATTAGTTCTTTGTACTGTTGCGCACTTTTATACCGTGAGTCATCTAACGTTTTTAACTGCGTTGAAGCAGCTAGATAAGTCTTTTGACGAAGCAGCTGAGTCGATGAAGG
>NZ_LWFI01001090.1:0-1016 GCF_001635735.1 Oleiphilus sp. HI0067 | reverse complement strand
ACAATCTTCACCTGAACTTCTTCGTTACCGATTTCATTCAAGGCAGCACTTAATGCTTCTAGAGAACCTCGCACATCAGTTTTGAGGACGATATTCAGCGTCTTAACTTCGTCTGCGCCCATGTTCGCGAACATGTTCTCAAGCTTCGCTGCTTGCTGACGCTGTAAACGGTCTTTACGCTGCTTCTCAGCACGGAACTCTGCAACTTCACGGGCTTTACGCTCATCAGCAACAACAACGAATTCATCACCAGCATCAGGGGTGCCGTTTAAGCCTAAGATCTCAACCGGAATAGATGGACCAGCTTCGTTTGCTTGCTTACCAGCTTCATCCATCATTGCGCGTACACGACCGTAGTAATTACCTGCAATCACAATATCGCCACGACGCAAAGTACCATTCTGAACCAGTACTGTCGCAACAGCACCACGACCTTTGTCGAGGCTTGATTCAACAACCGTACCTTTCGCAGGCGCTGATGGAACAGCTTTAAGCTCCAACATTTCTGCTTGTAGAAGAACCGCATCAAGCAATGCATCAATACCAGTACCAGTGTGCGCCGATACAGGAATGAACTGCACATCACCACCCCAGTCTTCTGGGATAACATCTTTTGCAGCGAGCTCGTTTTTAACGCGATCTGGATCTGCTTCTTCTTTATCCATTTTGTTGACTGCAACAACAATCGGCACGCCCGCTGAGCGAGCGTGCTGAACCGCTTCTTCAGTTTGAGGCATTACACCATCGTCTGCCGCAACAACAAGAATAACAATATCTGTACTTTGAGCACCGCGAGCGCGCATTGCGGTAAACGCAGCGTGTCCAGGCGTATCAAGGAATGAAATCATGCCGTGACCAGTCTCAACGTGGTATGCACCAATGTGCTGGGTAATACCACCAGACTCGCCTGCAGCAACTTTCGCACGACGAATATAATCAAGTAATGAGGTTTTACCGTGGTCAACGTGGCCCATTACACTAACAACTGGTGCACGAGGCATTTCTTCGCCATCGTA
>NZ_LWFI01001089.1:0-1510 GCF_001635735.1 Oleiphilus sp. HI0067 | reverse complement strand
TACCAAATCGCTAAATGTTTCCGTGATGAAGATTTGCGTGCTGACCGTCAACCTGAATTCACACAGGTGGATGTTGAAGCTTCATACATGAGCGAAGAAGAAATCATGGCGAACATGGAAGGCATGGTTGGTTCAATGTTCAAAGACTTGCTTGACGTTGATCTTGGCGAATTCCCTAAAATGCCTTATTCAGAAGCGATGAGCAAATACGGTAGCGACAAGCCTGACTTACGTATTTCGCTTGAGATTGTTGATGTTGCTGACTTGATGGAAAGTATCGAGTTTAAGGTGTTCGCAGGCCCAGCAAAAGATCCTAAAGGTCGCGTTGCAGCACTTAAAGTTGATGGTGGTGCGGAACTTAGTCGTAAGCAAATTGACGAATACACCAAGTTTGTTGGAATCTACGGTGCGAAAGGTCTTGCTTGGATTAAGGTTAACGAAATCGAGAAAGGCGTTGAAGGTCTTCAGTCGCCAATCGTTAAGTTCTTAGGCGAAGAAGTTGCAATGCAAATTATGGATCGCCTAGGTGTTAAAAATGGCGATATTGTATTCTTCGGTGCAGATAAAGAAAAAGTTGTAAACGAAGCGCTTGGCGCACTGCGCTGCAAAGTGGGTGAAGATCTCAATATGTTCACAACAGAGTGGGCACCACTTTGGGTTGTTGACTTCCCTATGTTCGAAGAGTTGGATGATGGAGGCTTAACAGCAATTCACCATCCATTTACAGCGCCTTCTTGTTCACCTGCTGAATTGCGTGATGCGCCTGAAAAAGCATTGTCACGTGCGTACGATATGGTACTTAACGGTACTGAGCTTGGTGGTGGTTCTATCCGTATTCACGATGGAGAAATGCAAAGTATTGTATTCGATATTCTTGGTATCGACGCAGAAGAACAGCAAGAGAAGTTTGGCTTCTTATTGGATGCATTGAAGTTCGGTTGTCCTCCTCACGGTGGTTTGGCATTTGGTCTTGACCGTCTTGTGATGTTGATGACGGGTGCAAGTTCTATTCGTGAAGTGATTGCCTTCCCGAAAACACAGAGTGCTACTGACGTACTAACTAAGGCGCCAGGTGAAGTTGATAAGAAGCAGCTTCGTGAGTTGAGCATTAAGCTAAACCTTCCTGAGCCACAGAAAGAAGAGTCTAACTAAAGCTCTTTAATCTTCTTAATTAAAGTCATGACGGACAGATGTAATCGTGTGATTGCTAAGTTCGTCATGTCTTAACTAGTTTTTATTACTATCTTTGTCTTCGACCTCATTCTGTTTGTGTCTATATTCTCCTAGTTCGATTCTCCCATTTCTTATATTTAATGGCGTGTCACGTTATACCCCTTTAAACTCGCCTGAATTGTTTTGCTTGTAAGATCTTTATGTCAATTATCTTAGGGATAGATCCTGGTTCTCGAATTACCGGTTATGGTTTGATCGAGTTTAAGGCCGGTAAAAGCTATTACATAGGTAGTGGGTGTATTCGCGTTCAGAAAGATTCGCTCGCTGACAAGTTGGG